>NZ_JACLQJ010000014.1:0-58079 GCF_016648665.1 Streptococcus sp. 23.2 | reverse complement strand
GTTTATAAGAATAGCTAATTTATTTAAAAGCAATTTTACGTAAAATTGGATTCATTTTCATTTTTTCAATAAAGATGACTGTCCGAAATTTTTTTTTAGTTAGAAGATCAATACTCAATCTTCTAAGAAAAGAAGAAATATCTCGCTGTCTTAATAGAGTCTTATAAGACCCAATCAGTTGATTCCTATTTCCTGAAAAAATTTTGTCAAAAGCTTTATTAGCAATAATAGACTGTAGTAATTCTATTTTTTCTTGTTTTCTCAACTTTAAATTAGAAATTTGAAAAACTGAACTTATGATAATCTTGGTCTTAATATCCTGAATTAATGTAGCATCTTCTAATTGGAACTGTTCAAGCAATTTACGTAATTCTTGAAGTTCATCTAATTGAATTTCAATTCTTTTAGGATGAAAACTTGTCAATGCAGAACCACTCCTACCTGCAATGTAATTATAAAGAGTCGAATCAATAAAAAGAATGTTATCTAAATGTTGATAAACTTGAAAATTGAATAATGTGTCCTCTCCTACTGATCTGCTAGGAAATTTTATATCGTATTTTAAAATAAACGATTTGTTATATACTCTTGACCAAACATTATACATCATGTCCGTTTTAAATAAATCTACAAAACAACTTCTAAATTCACCTTTATCAAGAATTCCAGTTTGACTATATGTATGAGAACGACAAGATAAAATATTATTATTATTTTCTTTAATCTCATTGTAGCCAAAACAAAGAACATCCCATTTTTTATTAAATTGAGGGGATATCCTTTCAAAGAAATCATCAGACAAAAAATCATCTGGATCCATAAAGTATAAATAATTTCCCCTTGATAAAGAGATGCCCAGATTCCTAGCTTCTGCTACACCATTATTTTCAATATGAGTAACAAAAACATTCGAATAATGTTTTTGATACTCATCACAAATCGCACCACTATTATCACTTGAATCATCATCAATTAATAGAATCTCATAATTTATTAATGACGGTTGCGACAGAATTGAATCCAGACCTCTTCTTAAATAATTCTCAACATTATATACCGGAACAATAATGCTTAAATCTATATTACTCATTAGCTCTCATCCTTAATTTATGGCGAATAAATTCTAACGACCATTTTTCCATTTTAAATTTTTTAAAAAACGTTGACTTGACATATTCCCAATAGAACTTATTTTTAGTGACTTCTTCGATTTCTTGTATCGAAAGTTCTTCTCCAAATACTAACTTATTCGGAATAACATAAAATGATTCTACAAGTTCAAATTCAGGACATTCAATTGTCCTTTTTTGAAAATGTGTATATAGCGGATGTTTGATAACTATTTTACCATCAATTAAATTAATCGATTTCAAGCCATGTTTCTGTGACCAAGAATAATAACGTTTAGGCTCATCTTCTCCATATTCTCGAAATGAAAAATGGCTGATATCAATATCATCAAAAAACTTATCTTGTAATTGTTCAAAACCAGATTTTTTAAACAATTTTTGAATACCTTCTGCCTCATCAAAAATAAAATTTTGCTCACTAGTAAAGACATTATGATAATCTAATCGATAGTTTAAACCTTGCCCAGACATAAATACATGATTAACTTCTTGTGAATTTTTAAATATTTGGAGATGACCTAAAAGACCATATCGAGCATAGTCATTCTCAAAAAAGCTATGTTCTTCCAGAAATTGATAAATATCACCAAGTAAGACATCTGTATCACAAAATCCCCAGTAGTCATATCCCTTCAACTCCTCTTCAAAGATAAACCCATAAGCAACTTTATAGTCACATAATTTATAAGGTGTTTTGAGAGAAATTTCAAAATCAAATTTAGACTGTACTTTTTTTCTTAAATCATCAAACGAAAGAGTCTTAAATTCAATATTCTCAGCGTTCAAAATTTCCAATTGGTCAACATTTTGATCCGTATAAATTAAGAAATCAATCTTTTGATTACGTTTGGCGGTCAGCAAAAAATATGGGAAAAACTTTGGAAGTTTTCCAAAGTATGGAATAATAAGTCTTATCTTTTTCATTTCGTTAAATCCTCTCCACCCTTATTCAACCAGGTAACAGCATTAAAATAGCGGTGGTAAGTTTTCAAATCTATCCCAACATGCCCTTGCTTCTCTGCTGATTTGAAATGAACCAAGGAAGGTAGATCACTATAATTCTTAGAAGAGAAGATGACCTTACTCTTATATGGAAGTTCTTCAAACTCTTTCATCAGCTCGTAAGTACAAGCATCATTATCATTGAACTTGAAATACAAATTATCCCAATGAATTCTTTCTAAACGACGGTTCCATTTTTGAGTTGCTTCTTCCTCATCTGCATAATGCAGGAAATGAAGTTCAATATCATCAAGAAGTGCTAGAGGATAGGCATTATCAAAGTCTTTGATATATTTGGATTCCTTAACAAATTTCAAGGGGATGTTTCCACTCAAATAGTATTTTAAATTATTGAGCATCTTAATGTAATCAGGCGAAAAGACAAACATCCCTACAAATGGAGTTTGATAAGGCAAGCCCAATTCCTGATAGACTTTTCCAGCCCAACAATTATCACAAATAATCGTAAAATTTTTATTCTTAAGTCTTCGTCTAGGAATAAAATTAATAATTGGATAAACGATTGGTTTTAATTTATTTTTTAGTGTTTCACGGTTCATATTAGTACTTCTTATATAGTTCTGAGAAATTACGAATATAACTTTGTAATGAAAAGAGTTCTTTTTGGCGTTTGACAGAGGCCTTGCCAAATTGCTCTCTCTTCTCAGTGTTATCAGCTAATTCTTGGATGGTCTTAGACAATTCTGCAGGCTGATTTGGTGTGGCAAGAAGACCGTTTTCACCTTCCTTAACCATTTCACAGACACCACCATGACGGTAGCCGACTACAGGTTTGCCACAAGCCATTGATTCGAGAACTACGGTTGGTAGGGGATCTGGATTGGTACTTGGCAAAACAAAGATATCAAACATATTATAGAGCTCTGTTGTCTTACTATAATAATCGATACGCTTGATTTGTCCAGCTACTGGTGAGTCTGATATTGCCTTTTCCAACTCATCAACACGCCACTCTTCACCTTCAAAAGCACTCCCTGCCAGAAAGGCTACTGCTTTTGGATTAGCCTTTAAGATTGGAGTCACTGCTTCCAAGAAATCGCCTTGACCTTTCCAAGCATTCACTCGACCAACCATTCCGATAATCAAGGCATCCTGTGCGATACCAAACTGGTCACGAACTGCGCTGGCATCCATTTCATGATAGACGGCATTGTCAACACCATTATAGATGACCTGAACTTGGTCATTTTTTACAAAGCGAGACTTCTTCACGTGGTTGGCCACAGCATTTGAAACTGTCACAATCGTATCAGCATAACGCCCCATCAAAAAGTTGATGAAATCAGAGATTGCTTTTGGTTTGACGATAATCTCGTGAACATGCCAAATCAAAGGAAGTTTCAACTTACGTTTGAGATAAATTCCCTCAAGCACCGCAGTCGTATTGTTGTGAACGAGAGTAATCCCATTATCATTAGCATATTTAGCAATTTGTTTTGAATAACGATTATAAGAGCCAAAATACTCAAGAATTCCCTTAGGATTAAAATATTTACGGCGCAAGATCGGATAATCGATAACTTTTACCTTAGCCCCAACCTTTTCCAATGCACTCACTAAGACACCATCGTTAGGCAAGATGACATGAGCCTCAAAGGCATCTTTATCCAACCCTTTAATAAGCTCCAACAAAACCTTGTCAGCACCATACATTTCGGCACCAGCGTGAAGATATAAAATTTTCTGCATTCCTATCCTTTAAATACTTTCTCGTAGTCTGTAACAATTTTTTCCCAAGTAAAGACTTCAGCAATACGTTTACTTGATTTTTGATTGAGTTCTTCGATAGCTTGTTCATCCAATTGCTCAGCTTGATCAATGACACTTGCCAATTGGTCTTTCTTCCAATAGAGAGCACCATCTTCACCGACTTCACGGTTAAAGCCTACATCCAACAAGAGGTTGAGTTTAGTAGACTCAAGAGCCTCAAGAAGGGATGGATTAGTACCACCTACTTCATGACCATGGAAGTAAGCAAAGGCATTTTCACGAATGTATTTGAGCAATTCTTGGTCATAAACAGTCCCGACAAACTTCACACGAGGATTCTTGTCAAAACCAGTTTCCTGACGCAACTTGTCGTAGAATTTGTTTTCTTCAACATTGGTAATGAGTACAAAGTCCTTGTCAGAGTTAGATGCCATAAAGCCACGAATCATAGCCTCATAGTTATTTTCAGGCACAAAACGTCCTACAACAAGGTAATAATTATTTTCAATGACACCCTTTTCAAAATACCATGTGCGAACCTTATCATCAACCTTAGTCAATCGAGATTTAGTTGTATCTGTCCCATAGGCAATATAAGTTGTTTGAGGACGATACTTCGCATAATCCTTTTGAATATAAGATTCAATGTTTTTACTATCACAAATCAAAAGATCTGCATGTTTTACCATGAGTTGCTCAGAAATTTTCCAATATTTACGAACTGGAAGGCTCCATTTCGCACGAAGCCATTCATGACCGTCCGGGTTAACCATAAGGGTACCACCGATAGCCTTGATTTTCTTTTTAATACCTGAGATAAATGGACCAATTCGACAGGCCAAAACATAAAAGATCGGTGCTTGGTCATTGTTTTCCTTAGCAATTTCAATGGCCTTATTAAGAGCTGCAATGTCATAAGCGATGGCACGTGCAGGCCCGATATTTGGGACGTCGATATTGTAGCATTTAGCACCGTTATGTTCAAAAGTATCTGCTGTTATACCTGATTTAGCAGAGTTTTCACGCATACAAGCTACATAATATTGGATATCTTTGTCTTGTTGGAACTCTGTTAACTTCTCAACAAAGGTTTCAAATCCACCATATTTTGCTGGAATTCCCTTAGAACCAACGATATAAACTGATTTTGTCATTTAATCACCATTAAAAGAAATGGAGAAAGCCATCACTTTGCTCCATCCTTCATTACTACTACTTTGATTGTTTTCAATAAGATTTTGATATCGCGCCAGATTGTCCATCCGTCCATATAAGCAACGTCTAGTTTTACAACTTCATCAAAATCCGTAATTTCACTTCGACCGCTTACTTGCCAAAGACCAGTAATACCTGGTTTAAAGCTGAGGCGACGTTTTTGTTCCGGTGTATAAGATTCGTACTCATCCAATGTTGGTGGACGTGTTCCAACCAAGCTCATATCACCTTTTAGAACATTCCAAAATTGTGGAAGTTCATCAAGACTCGTTTTACGAATGAAATGTCCGATTTTAGTAATACGAGGATCATTGTCCATCTTAAACATACCACCAGACATTTGATTCTGTGCCATCAAATTCTTCTTGATTTCTTCAGCATCTACTCTCATAGAACGGAATTTATAAAACTTGAAGATACGTCCATTCTCACCCACACGGTCTTGAGCAAAAATGGCTGGCCCACCATCTTTACGAATAAGTGGATAAAGGAAGATTCCAACAATCCCACAGAGCACCAAACCAACTAAGGCTCCACAGATATCGAGGAAGCGTTTCGCCAAGATATCTCCATAGCTATAAAAATGCGTTGAAAACGTAACAACCTTGAAAGGACCCAATTGTTGGATACGTTTTTCACCTTGACTCATAAATTCAAGGGCATTCAAATTAATGGATACTGGAATTCCCATGAGCTCAAAAGGTGATGCATAATCCCAAATCTTATACTGCTCACTTGGCAGATTAATCAAAACTTGGTCTACTACTGAGTGAGTCGCATATTCGATTAAATTTTCAGGTTTAACACTCTTGATAAATGGATCAGTGAAATAAGGATTATCCAAGACACAAACTGCTGTAATCCTACCATCCATATTGTCTTTCATACGAGACAAAACATTTTCTAGACGCGCCTGATCAGAAATCAAGAGAATATTCTTGTTACTTTTACGACGTGTATAAATTGATGAACGGAAATACTTAAGAACAGTATTTGTAACGTATAAGAGAACACCTGAAATCAGGGTGACGTAAAGAAGTCCGCGACGTGAGATTGAAAAACTTCCATCTGCAAAAAACGAGAGGAATGTTGCAATTAGAGCAAATATGAAACAATATTTGACAGTTGCAATGAGTTCATCCAAGTAGCCTCTATACTTAAGATTTTCATAATAACTACTGATATAGTAAGACACTACATGTACAACACCTAAAAGAACAATGCTTCCTTGGGTAATCTCTGTATATGGTAATTTACTAGCTACCATGGCTGAGAAAACAACCACAACTAACTGTATGATACCAATTTCAATGCGACGAATTTCTTGTTTTTCTTTCACTCTAAACCCCTTTTTAATCTGTTAAGGTATAAGGAGCCGCATCATCCCCATTAATGCTATCCTTTTCTACGACGATGTGCTCTTGAATGACCTTCTTTTTGGTCTGATTTTTTCCCGTACTCACCATATGATCCGTAAGAACCATATGATCCATATTTATCAACTGTCATGTCAACTTTATTAAGGACGACACCTAAGAACTGTGAACCACTTTGTTCCAATTGTTCAACGGCCTTAGTAACGAAACGACGTTTAATTTTTCCAGCTGCTGTAACCAAAAGACTGGCATCAGCCTGATGGGCAATAATAACAGCATCAATGACCAAACCAATTGGTGGAGTATCAATGATGACATAATCATAACGACTACGAGCAACTTCCATCAAATGTCTAAAATTGTCATTTTGTAAAAGACTTGTTGGATTAGGTGGTACAGGACCAGATGCAATGACATCCAAACCTGAAATATCAGTTTGACAAATCGTTTCATTTAAATCAGCATTTCCAGAAAGGAAATTTGAAAGGCCTTTATAAGGCTCATTTGATTTAAATGTACCTGACAAAACAGAGTTACGAGTATCTGCATCAATGAGAAGTGTTCGGAGCCCGACACTAGCAAATGAAATCGCCAAGTTAACAGATGTCGTTGATTTTCCTTCACCAGCTTCAACAGAGCTAACCGCAATCACTTTCATCTGAGCACCAGAAAATTGAATATTTGTGCGAATGGCATTGTAATACTCTTCTGTTTGTTTGGCAAAGTTTTCTTTAGATTTTACTAACTTTAATAGAGGCATTTCTTCTCCTTAAATTTTATCTGTATCAGGGACAATTCCAAGAAGTGTCATTCCAAGGGCATCTTCCACATCTTCTGGACGGCGAATGCGATCATCTAGGATTTCACGTACCAATACACCAACCACTGCAAGGAATCCTCCAAGCACTGCTCCAAGAAGCACGTTACGTTTGATATTTGGTGAAGATGGTGACTCTGGCAATTTAGCTTCTTCAAGTGTTGTAACATCTTCAACTTTTGTCACGTTCTTGATTTTTTCTGAAGCAACTTCACGAACCTTATTGGCAAGTGTTTGCGCATCTTGACCAGTTTTAGCATTAACAGAAATTGAAATAAGACGAGTATCAGTAGGAATATTAACTGAAATCATTTTAGCAAGTTCTGCTTCTGTCATATTCAATTTTTCATCTTTGATAACTTCTGACAAGACATCGTTTGATGTAATAATTTCTTTGTAGTCTTTTGTCAAAAATGTACCGGCCTGCAAGTCTTGAGCAGAAAGGTTTTTGCCATCATTAGCTTGGTTAACCACATAGATACGTGTAGAAGACGTATATGTTGGTTGAATGAGGAAATAAGTTCCCAAGAAGGCAAAGACAGCGACATAAAAGGCTGTAAATAAAATAAATACTTTTTTAGTCCAAAGTTTTTGCAATAGTGCAAGTACATCGATTTCAACACGCTTCGTGTTTTCCTGAGTCATAGTTTCTCCTATATATATTGATTTTCAAGTAGTGTTTGTGGATTTTCGATAAAAAGGTTACGAGCACGTCTCGTTCCGTAAGTCTTTTCGATAATAGCGTAAGCATCTTTCATAAATGGTGGTCTTGGACCAAGATTATGCATGTCACTAGCAACCATATGAACCAAATTTTTCTCCAAGAAATAACGAACACGTTTTTTTCTTACTTTATCTTTATCTCCAAAGAGCTTTGGTTTTAGAACATGTGAGCTATTAACTTGAGTATAGCACCCCATGTTGATGATTTCTCGAACACGGTCAGCATTTTCTTCGAGGGCATCATAGCGCTCAATATGAGCAACAATAGGCGTTACCCCCGCTCGCAAAACATTACTAAGCCCACTATGAATTTCTTTCCAAGATGTGCGAGCACTAAACTCAATCAAAGCAAATTGAGTGTTGTGCATACGCGGAATAAGATTCTTTTCAAGTTTCTCCACAATGTCTGAGGTGTAATAAAGTTCACCACCATAATAAATAGTTAAGTCTGGATAAAGTGCTTCTGCTTCTTCTTTTACCTTAGAAAAGTTTGCAAAGATTTTATCCTCTGGGGTTTCAAACATTCCCTTGCGACGATGGGATGTTGAAACAATAGTACGCACTCCTTGCGCATAGCTTTCGCCAATGAGGTCAAGACTTTCTTCTAAAGTTTTAGGACCATCATCAACATCAAAAACAATATGTGAGTGAACGTCAATCACTTATTTTTCCTCCATCAAATTTTTGATAGCTTGAGAGGCGCTTTCCACACTAGAATCATCCAGTTTCATCATGTAGAGACTAGAATTTGGCATAGCATAAGAGGTCAATTGTCCGGTTGAACCTGTACCTGTTACTGCTTGAGAAGTCACCGTAAATTTAGAACCTGAATCAAGTTGTGTATTGGCCAGAGCATTAATGGTATCTAGAGACATATTCGTTTGAACAGAGTCTTGAAGATTGTTAACGATTGAAGTAAAGTTTGATACAGAATTTAGTGAAGCTAACTTGTTTACAATCGCAGAAATCACTTTCTCTTGGTTCTTACCACGGTCATTGTCTCCTCCATCCAAACTATAACGCTCACGAACAAAGCCAAGGGCTTGTTCAGAATTCATTTGGATATCTCCAACTGGGAAATCAAACTTCCCGTGAAGACTCGTGAAGGCTTGATCATTATGAACTGTCACACCACCAAGTTGGTCAATCAACTTAAGGAAAGATGTGAAGTTAATACGTGCATAGTAATCAATCTTAATGCCATAAAGATTTTCCAGAGTTTTTTCAGATGTTTCAACGCCATAAATACCTGCGTGGGTTAATTTATCATACTGGTCTGCCCCTCCATCAGGAATCTTAACGTACGCATCACGTGGAGTGGTCGTCAAGAGGATCTTATGTGTGTTCATGTTAACGGTCATAATGATATTGACATCTGAACGTGACACTGTTGAAATTGAACCGTAGGTATCAATACCACTAATATAAATATTGAAGACTTTTGAATCTACTTGTTTTGCAGAGTTGCTATTCTTCTTTTTAATTTTATAAGTATAAATTGTTTTTAGATTTGAAGCATAATTACTATCGACAGACTCTAATAGGCTAGCATAAGAGCCACTCAAGACCATAGCTTTAGATTTGCCAGACTTAAGATTATCATAAGCTTCTTGATATGAGGCAACATCATCAACTTTAACATCAACTTTTTTATCTTTTTTGAGAGCTGACATCAAGGTCTCGATATTGTTCTTATCAACCTTAGTAGGTGCCTGTACGCTAGTAAGCTGGCTCACATCTTTGATGTCACTTTCCTTAGGAACCACGATGCTCATTTCAACTTCAGAAAATGCTGCCGTCTGATTCATACGGTTAGTGATGTCAATCATTTGTTTAAAACCAAAAATACCAACCAGAGAAACTAGCGAGAAGATAACCAGTACAACCGTTGTCACTAGTGCTGATTTCTTAGTCTTCTGAAGGAAGATGCTAATAGCAAGAACTACCAACAAACCAATGGTGATAATGATGTTCAAAAACCTAAAGGATAGGAAATTATAATTGAACATGGTGAATAATAAGACCAATGCTAAAATAGCATACAGAATGGTCAACCCAACGTTGACCATCCCCCACGATCTATTACTCGTACGTTTTTGCTTACGATTCGTACGCGAACTCATATAAATTGCTCCTATAAATTAAAATTAGACATTTCCCATTATTATTATAACATTACTATAACTTCATTTCAATTGTCATTCTTTTTAAAAAAGAAGAAACCGTTTTTCATTATGATATCAAGCATTTAATTTCTATCATTTTTCATTGTTTTGTAAGTTCTTTTTCACATTTTTAGCGGTTGTTTTTTAAATTGTCGGATATTTACTTATTCCTTAAAAGCATCTTTCTTTCGAATATTTTTATTTTTTTCTAGTAGTTTGAAAAATTTTAACCCATTGTCACTTCGAATAGATATTAGCTACAACACAAAAGGACGACCAAATGGCGTCCTTTTACAAACTAGTCTGCAATTAATGTTTCAAGACCAACTTTCATCATATCAGTGAAAGTATTTTGACGTTCCTCAGCTGTTGTGTCCTCATCTGGATTAACCAAACTATCAGAAATAGTCATGATGGCAAGAGCATCTACTTGGTGTTGAGCTGCAAGGTAGTAAAGTGCTGCTGCTTCCATTTCTACAGCTTTCACACCCCATTTACCAAGCTCGATGTTCTTTTCACCATAGTTCGAATAGAAGACGTCAGAAGACAAGACATTACCAACATGTGTAGTCATACCAAGCTCTTTAGCAATGTGGTAAGCCTTATCTAAGAGATTGAAACTTGCAATTTGTGGGAAATCGTATTGTGGCCAATCGTTACGAATAATGTTAGAGTTTGTCGCTGCCGCTTGCGCTAGAACTAACTCACGAACGTGAACATCCTCATTCAATGAACCAGCAGTTCCCACACGAATCAATTTTTTAACCCCGTAGTCAACAATAAGCTCACGAGCATAGATAGAGATAGATGGCATCCCCATTCCAGTTCCCATTACTGAGACACGTTCACCTTTGTATGTTCCTGTGTAACCAAACATATTACGAACTTCATTGAAACATACAGCGTCTTCGAGGAAATTCTCGGCAATGAATTTCGCACGTAAAGGATCTCCAGGTAGGAGAATTTTATCAGCAATTTCACCTTGCTTAGCAGCAATATGGATAGACATAATATAAGATACCAAGGGCGTTAAAGAGGCAAAGTAAAAATAGGAAATCCGACAAAGATGCTTCGCATCTAGGAGGATTTATCTTTTTTACACAGCCTCTAGCCCGGGTTCAGTTTCAAACCCGAACTACCCTTCCTTTCATTTTTTATATACAGGAGAGGCGACAGAGAACAAAGTAATAATAGGAAACTGACGACGCCTTATAAATGCTAGACAGTTTATCTTTTTACTTCGTTCTCCGCCCGTATTCATTTTAGTGAATACAGTTAACCCGTCCTTTCTATTTTTTGATGGTAAAAGAGCAACCTGAACACACTATCTACCATTCTTAATTTTTATTTTTAAATAATTTATCCACTATTATATAGTTGATAAATTATTACTTTTTTAAAAGTGGATTAAGCTTGAGTCAATGAATCAAGAAAATCATATAACTTCTTGTTCATTTCTGAATAATCGTTGGTACGCAATTGTTCAGGTGTTTGAACAAAAGGTAACTCCTTATTTTGCTTACGCAAGTGTTCTTCGCCATCCGCAGCTATGAGCAAATCAATAGCTTGGGAATCAAACTCTAGGTGTGCTTGGAAGGCATAGTGTTTAGGACTAAAGCGAATAATTTGACGTGGACAACCTTGACTAGTAGCAAGAACAACTGCATTATCAGTCAATCCAGGCATATCACCATGCCAGTGGCCAGTATTGAGAGTTGTGCCAAAACCTTTGACATGCTCATCAGCTAATCCATCATCCGTAAGTGTTATTGGAAACACACCAATTTCGCGTTCTGGACTATGCTCATACTTACCACCATAGGCTACAGACAGAAGCTGAGCTCCCAAACATACACCAACAATATAGATATCAGCAGCAATTGCTTTTTGCATAAATGCAATCTCAGCATTTGGGTCATAATAAGGAAAGGTCTGACGATCCTCATCAGGTGACTGAGGACCACCCATCACAATTAGAAAATCAATACCTTCAACGGTTTCAGGAAGGACCTCTTCCTCATATACCTTGGTTGATGTGATATTATGCCCACGGTCTTGAGCCCATTTTAAATAGGCTCCTGGAACTTCAAACGTTTCGTGTAAGATAAAATGAATATTCATTGTTTTTTCTTCCATCTATTATTAATTATCCTTGATAGTAGACCCGCTAAGATTAGAGGAACTGCTACCAGCCCTCCTTGACCGGTAAAACCTAGAACTAAGGCTATTCCCGTCAGAGGAGCATCCAAAGTTGTTACTAAAAAAATGGTTGCGCCAAGTAACATTCCTAGATTAGGATTTAGGGACAAACCAAAAGTCTCAAGACACCTTGTTAATAAGAAACCCGATCCGACACCTAAAGTAAACGAAGGCGTCAGTGTCCCTCCATAAGTACCTGACCATAGCAACAAGCACACAATAAGCCCTTTGATTACCAGCAAAATCGGAAGGTATTCCGAAGTTCCTCCAGAGAACATCCATTGTGCTAGAACCTGACCATTTCCCATGATTATAGGATAGAAAGCTACAATACCACCTAATATTATAAAAGAGACGGGCATGGTCCAGAGAATATGTTTATCTGTTATACGACTTTTACTCGCCTTTTTAGCTAAAACTTTAAATATAAGAGCAAGCGGAGTTACAAACAGCGTCAAAACAAGAATCTGTATCAAACTAGTAGGATGTAAGCTTACTTTATCAACTAAATATATAGCTTTCCCACCAACAATTGGACGAGCACAATAAGCTGACAAATAGGTTGTCACAAGAATGATACCAATGTTTTTCAGTTTCCAAGCAACTCCCAAAGTTTCCAAAACAAACAGTATACTGGCAAAGGGAACTTGGTAAACCGCAGCTAAACCTGCTCCTGCACCACATGCAATCATGAGTTGTCTTTCAGGAATTTCTAAACCCAGTTTTTTTGATAAACTGCCAGCACATAAGGCACCTAATTCTCGTGGAGCTGCTTCCTTGCCTACTGAAGCACCTGCTCCAACGATTGCTACTTGCACCAAAGCATGTAGACTCTGGCCAAGAAAATTTGGACTCTTCTTACCAATGAGTTGCTTAGCCTTACTAATAGAAAGGAGGGACACTCGTCTCTGAAGGAAATACCAAAATAAACTAGCCAAAACACCTACTACAAGCAATACTGCAAATCGTCGAAAGGGACTTACAGAGTTAAACTGTGACAATAAATTCGATTTATCATTACCAAATACAAGAATTTGTATAAACTCCAAAAGGTAATGACAAAGAATGCCTACCAAACCTGAAGCAATACCGGTTCCAAAAACAGCTAAACTTAACCTAGTCGACTTGGGTAATGACGTTATAGGTTTTATTCCCCGAGCTATCATATTTTAGAGTTCAGCAAGAATCGCTTTTAGCAATCCTTTGAAGTCCCCTTTAACACGCTCTGTCACTTCCACCACTTCTTCGTGGTTCAATTCTTCTTGGAAACCAGCCGCAAAGTTGGTAATACATGAAATACCAAGAACTTTCAAACCAGAGTGAGCTGCGATAATAACCTCAGGAACTGTTGACATCCCAACAGCATCTGCACCAAGTGTCTTATAAGCACGGATTTCAGCTGGAGTTTCATAACTTGGACCAGTCACACCGATATAAACACCATCATCCAATTTGATACCAAGTTTATCAGCCACTTTATGAGCGGTTTCACGGTATTCAGGTGTGTAAGCTTTAGACATATCAGGGAAACGTGGACCAAAATCATCCAAGTTTTCACCGATTAATGGGTTTTGACCAGTCATGTTAATGTGGTCAGTGATGGCCATCAAAGTACCTGGGCCAAAGCCGATTCCACCTGCTGCGTTGGTTACAACAACACCTTCACATCCAAGTGCTTTCATAACACGTACAGGGAAAGTAACTACTTCAAGCGGATTTCCTTCATAAAAATGGAAACGTCCTTGAAGAGCCAAAACCTTACGTCCAGACAAAGTTCCGTAAACAAGTTTTCCAGCATGTCCGACAACCGTTGATTGTCCCCAGTTTGGAATATCCGCATAGTCAATGACAACTGCGTCTTCAACTTCTTCAGCCAACTCACCAAGTCCAGAACCCAAGATTAAACCAAACTCAGGTTTTTCAATTCCTTTGCTTTCCAAAAATGCTTGAGTAACTCTAATTTTTTCAAGTAGCGACATGTTATTTCTCCCTTAATTTTATTTCATGCTTAAAAATTGACCAATTTTTGAAAAAGTTCTCGCATTTCGAATGGTTATATCAGGATAAAAAGGTGTTTTCAATAACTTCTTATGATAAGCGGTTTGACTATAAGTTGATTTATCATATTTTACCCAGTAGACCCCAAGCTGACCAAAATGAAGTATTTCATCTTTCAACTCTAAAGTGTTAATAACCTTCTTCATTTCGTTCTTATCAAGTCTTTCAGTGAATAAGAGGACGTCTTTTCTATAGAAATCATCTTCCCACCACTTGGGTAATGAGACCACTTCATTTTGGTAATCTTCCAGAGTAAAAAGAGAAAATACCTTAATAAATGGATAAGCCTTATTTAGAAATTCCTCTAAAACTAAGAGGAGTTCCTCTTTCATCAAGGTAGAATCAAAGAAAAGATTTCCACTATTTATATAGGACGAAACATGTGACATACCGAGTTCTTCTAACTCACGACAAAATTCTTCCATGACGACCTTGTGACGACCACCAACGTTTATCCCACGAACCAAAAATGCATAGCGCTTCATTTTAGACAAGTTTATCCAAGAAGCTTTCACCAATCATGGCTTTATCTACACCAAAGTTTTCAGCGACAGTTGCTGAGATGTCAGAGAAATGACCTACTGGAATAAGTCCATTTCCTTTGAATGATGGGCTATAAGCCAAGAAAGGAATATATTCACGAGTATGGTCTGTACCTGCATAAGTTGGATCATTTCCGTGGTCTGCAGTAATCATCAAGAGATCATCTTCACGCATAGCAGCAATGATTTCAGGCAAACGTTGGTCAAATTCGTGCAAGCAATCACGGTATCCATGTGGATCACGACGGTGTCCATAAAGGGCATCGAAGTCTACCAAGTTTGTGAATGAGAAACCATGTTTGAAGTCTTCAGAAGTCATAGCTTTAATCAAATTATCAATACCGTGACTATTTGATTTGTTGTGTCCCATATCATGGTTGATACCAGCTCCGTTGAAAATATCATTGATTTTACCAACGGCATAAGTATCGATACCAGCTTCATTCAATTTATCCAAAACAGTTGGTGCAAATGGTGAAACAGCCAAATCACGACGGTTAGACGTACGAGTGAAGTTTCCAGGTTCACCAACGTAAGGACGAGCAATGATACGCCCTAGAAGAGCTGGGCGCTCAAGGGTAATTGAACGCGCATATTCACAAATACGATACAATTCATCCAAAGGAATAACGTCTTCGTGTGCGGCAATTTGAAGAACTGGGTCAGCTGAAGTATAAATAATCAATTCACCAGTTTCCATTTGACGAGGTCCAAAGTCTTCAATAACAGCTGTACCTGAGTATGGTTTATTAGCTTCACGAATGACTTTACGGCCTGAAAATTCCTCAATTTTAGTGAGAATTTCTTCTGGGAATCCGTTCCAGAAAGTATCAAAAGGTTCAGTAATATTGAGACCCATGATTTCCCAGTGACCAGTCATCGTATCTTTACCAAGAGACACTTCCTGCAATTTTGTTGCATAACCAGTTGGGTTACTTTCTGCTGGTACTGTTTTCAAAGGTGTTTCACGAGGAATATTTCCTAGACCAAGCTTAGCCATATTTGGCACATTCAATCCTACTGATTTAGAGATATGACCAAGGGTATCTGAAGCACCATCTGGCACACCTGCATTGACAAAGTCATTGGCATCTGGAGCAGCACCAATTCCTACTGAATCAAGAACGACTAAATGCATTCGGTTAAATTTGGACATAATAACACCACAAAGAGATAAAATCTTTTCGAAATTACCTCTTGCCTTTCTATATTATTTAATAGTTTGACAAAAATTAATTAGTCTTCCTCATTAAAAGTGAGGGGAAATCAAAATTGGACTAGGCCTTGACTTCAACGACCTTAACACCGTCTTTTCCTGCAACGATGACTTTGTTAACCATACCATTGAACAATCCATGATCGACAACACCTGTCATAGCTTTTAGTTCTTCACCAAGAGTTACTGGATTTTCAATCTTACCTAAATCAAGATCGATGATATAGTTCTTCATATCTGTAACAAAGCGATTACCTTCCTCCGTAAGTCGGAATGATGGCTTATAGCCCTTCGACTCAAAGACACGATAGAGACGATCAGCACCATATTGAACCACTTCAACTGGTAATTTGAAAGCACCTAATTGATTAACCATTTTTGACTCATCCACCACCCAGATATATTCTTTCGTAGGTGTAGCGACGATTTTTTCCATCAGAAGGGCACCACCGCCACCTTTAATCCCATTGAGTTGAGGGTCTACTTCGTCGGCGCCATCAACAGTAACATCAATACTGTCAATATCATCCACTGCCTTCAAAGGAATACCTAAACCTTCAGCTTGTTTAGTGGTTTGACTGGATGTCGTTACTCCAACAACACTAAGGCCTTCTTCCTTAATACGACGGCCAATTTCCTCCACGAAGAAATAAGCTGTTGACCCTGTACCGAGTCCAACAACCATTCCATCTTCAACGTATTTGGCAGCGGTTACGCCAGCGATTTTCTTAAGTTCTTCCATGCTCGTCTCCTTGCATCTTTCTATAATAGTCGTTCAAAATAATTATAACATGTTTCAACAGTAAATAGAAATGATACGAGGGAGTAAAACCTAGCAAAAATAAAAACTAGATTCTAAATAGAATCTAGTTTTGATGGGGAACTAATTTAATAGCACCACTTAATCTTCTTTACGACGTTTGAAGAATCCTACAAAGGCTGCAAAAATCATTGAAAGAAGTCCAATAAATCCAGCATTGCTAGTGTGCTCACCAGTTTGTGGCAACTCAGCTTGAGGCACTACAGGAACTTCAGTATCTGGAGTTGGTGTAGTTGGCGGTGTCACTGGAGTTGGAGGAGTAACAGGAGTCGGTGGTGTTGGTGGTACCACGTGAGACTCTCTCTCAACGACATAGTTCTTGTGCCATACAACACTTGGTTTTTCAGGAGTTTTAGGTTCTACTGGTTTAGCAGGAACTTCAACTACTTTCGGTGTTGGTGGCGTTGGTGCCGTTGGACCTGTTGGTGGTGTTGGTTCTTGTGGTTTACCAGGTACTTCAACTACCTTTGGAGTTGGTGGCGTTGGTGCCACTGGCTCTTTTGGTGGTGTTGGTGGTGTTGGTTCTTGTGGATTGATACCAACTGTTTTAATAACTGGTTTAACCGGTGCTGTTGGTGGTGTTGGTGCCTTAGGTTCTTCAGGTTTTTCACCTGGATTCTTAGGCAAACCAAGATTAGAGTTGATTGCGAACCAATATACTGTTGGTGCACCATCAGCATTTGCACCTTCAGCAGTAAATACCAAGTGACCATTTGTCATCTTGATACCTGCACCTCCATAATAGAGGTAAGGTGAATCAGCGTTATCCCAACCTGTCAATTCAGACGTTGTCTCACCATTAAAGACTGCACCATGGTCAATGTATTGGTTATCATTGACTGATGTTACTTCTTTAGTAGCAGCATCATAAGTAACTGATGATTTTGGAATAGCGATGAATTGGTTATCACCAATATTTACATATTCTTGGTGACGTGTTGATTGGTATTTTTTCTTAGGTGTGAATGTAATCAAACCAGTTTCAGCAGAAACGCTGTACGAACCAATAACATCATCTTTATCACCAAATGTATAATCTTGGTTACCAAGAGCGTGTCCATTACCACTACCTGAAGCATTAAGAGTTGTTACATCAGATGGAATTTCACGTGAGACAACCCATTCTGAACCATTCCAGTCAGTGATAGGAACAACTACCTTAAGCGGGTTCTCATCAGAAATGTTAACAGTAGCGCCACCGAAATCAGCGTATCCAGATTTAGTAACAACTTCACCGTTTTGGATTGCCAAAGTAGAGCCATCTGCGTAAGGATTATATGTACCGCGGACAGTATTACCATTAACGTCTTTCGCTTCTACTGTAAGTGGACGTGGGCGTTCAGATGTTTCAACATAAGCTGCACCATTCCAGTGGTTTAGTGAGTTAAGTGCTACGATAGCATTACGCTCACTAAGGTTGAACATTTTACCATCTTTATCGTAAAACTCAACATCTACTGCTACTTTAACTGGTTTATCTTGATCAGTTGATGCACCAACTGTCATAGTTACTGTTGGATCCTTACTGATTTTCGCGATACCTTTTCCGTCATTTGATGGAAGGCTAACAATTTCGTAGCGGTAAACAACACGTTTGATTGCTGATGCTTCATTCTCAACAATCATGCTTGATTGGTTCAAACCATCATAAGTAACAACAAATTTGTCACCTTCTTTAACTTGAACCCACTCGTCTTCAGTATTTGTCCAAGGGCTATTTGAAACAATGTCAGATGCTTGTAACTTGTTAGAGTCATATTGGAAAACATTACTTGTGTTAAGACGCTCTTGTGCTTCTTTTGTCAAGTAGTTACTTACACCTTCAACTTTGTGTGTTGCATCGTTTTCACGTTGGAAGGTCAATTCTTGAACAACTTCAGCATCTTTAAGGTTACGATATACAGGATCATTCATGTATTTATCGTAAGCTGTTTTAGCTTCTTGGTATTGTTTAAGCGCTGTTTGGTAGACAGCTAATTTGTTTTGATACTCAAGGTATTCTTGGTCATATTTAGCTTTTTGCTCATTGTAGACAACCAAGGCTGCTTCGTATTTAGCTTTAGCATCTGCATTGTATTTTTCAATAGCTTGTTTTGTTTCAAGATCTGCTTCATAAGCTGTTTTCTTAGCGTTATAAAGTTCAAGATTCTTGTCATATGCTGCTTTTTCTACATCATATTTAGCTTTTGCTTCATTATATGCTGCCAGCTCAGTTTGATATTTAGCTTCAGCTTCAGCGTTACGTTTTTCAATAACAACTTTTTCAGCTACTTTATTATCATAATTAGCTTTTTCAGCATTGTATTTGGCCTTATCACTATTGTACTGTGCAAGAGCTGCTTCATAATCAGCTTTTGCTTGGTTATAAGTTGCCAATTCTGCTTGGTATTTAGCTGCAGAAAGCGCATTTTCTTTATCAGCGGCTTCTTTTTCTGCTACCTTAGCATCATAAGTAACTTTCTTAGTTTTGTACTCTGAAAGAGCTGAGTCATAAGCTTGCTTAGCAATTTGGTATTGCTCTGAAGCTTTATCATAAGCTGTTTTTTCAGTATCATATTTAGCCTGAGCTTCAGCATTTGTTTTATCAGCAAGTGCTTTCTCAGCTAATTTGGCATCATAGTTTGCTTTTGCTTTATCATAGTCAGCTTTATCTGACTTGTATTGTTCTTTAGCCGCTTTATAATCAGAAACGACTGTATTGATTTTCACTGCTTGTGCTTTATTATCTGCAGCAGCTGCTTCAACAGTTTCTTTGGTTTGAGCAGGTTCTTCCTTAACCTCAACCCCTTCGTTAGTTGCAGCTGTTTTTGCAGCTTCTAAGCTTGTATTTGTTACTTCACTCGTTGTAACAGTTGTGTTGCCTTCTTCAGTAACGTTAACAACTTTCTTTTCAGTTGAATCTGCTACGGCAGAAGTGTTTTCTTCAACAGCATCTGTTGCTTCAACTGCTGGTGTTGCTGAATCTGTAGTTGTTGCTACTTCATCAGCCCTTGCATTTGAAGCGCCTACTGCAAGAACTGCAGTCCCCAAAAGAACAGAAGCCGCACCAAGGCTAGACTTTCTGAGTGAATAACGTTGTAATTCCTTTTTCCCCATTTAAATTACGTCCTTCTATATTTAGTTATGTTCATATTCTAACAAAAGAAAGAACCATGTCAATTTGAGATATCTCATAAAAACAACCATTCCTTTAAATTCGATTAGATTCTTAAATTCAAATACTTTTTAATATCAAAATATTTGATAGACAAAACCCTATTATTAATAGTGTTTACGATACAAATAGGTGGTTTAATTTTATAATATCTAGTCCAATTCGCTTTAATGTTTTTTTATTGAAAAGATTATGAAAAACAATCAACTATAAGCTTTCATTTTACTTTTCATTGCGATATTTAGCTCTGGGATAGCTCTTTCACCTAAATCATGTCCTCTCCTTTCCCCTATTAGTTTTAACATTCAAACTTATTTATACCGATAATATGCAAAGAATAGGTAACAAAAAAAGACTAGATTGTCTTGCATGGCAAAACAACCTAATCTTTCATTTTATCTTATTAATGTTTACGTTTGCGAGCTGACCATAGACCTGAAAGGGCCATTGAAAGCAAACCTAGACCTGTTACAGATGCTAATTTTTGGTTAGAGTCACCTGTTTCTGGCAATACGGCGCTATTAGTTCTTTCTGTTTCTTGCTTAACAACTACAGAAGAAGTTGGTGTAACACTTGGTCCTGTAGGTGTTCCAGGAGTTTTCGGTTTTTGAGGAGTTGGTGGCGTCGTTGGTACTGGACGTGTTACGCGCTCAACAAGATAATTTTTATGCCATTTGACCTTAGGAGCTACAAGTTCTTTAGGTGAAACAGGTTTATTAGGAACATTAACTGTGACCATAGTTGGTGGTGTTGGAGCTGTTGGCTCTGTTGGTGGCGTTGGTTTTGTTGGCTCACCAGGTACCTCTACAACTACTGGTGTAGGTGGAGTCGGAGCCTTAGGTTCTACTGGAGCCGTAATCTTACGTGGCTCTACTGGCACTTCAACTAAAGCTGGAGTTGGTGGCGTTGGAGCTTTTGGTTCTGTTGGAGCCTTAGGTTCCTCTGCATCAACTGTAACCACAGTGTAGTTAGGTTCTGTCGGTGGTGTTGGCGCTTTAGGTTCTTCTGGTTTGCTTGGCTCCGCTGGAACTTCAACAACTGTCGGAGTTGGTGGCGTTGGAGCCTTAGGCTCTGTTGGAGCTTTTGGCTCCTCAGCATCAACTGTAACAACTGTATAGTTAGGTTCTGTTGGTGCCGTAGGGGCTGTTGGCGGAGTTGGTTCTGTTGGTACTGCTGGAAGAACTTCCAGTGTAATCGTTGGTGGTGTTGGAGCCTTTGGTTCTTCAGGAGCTGTTGGCTCTTTTGGTGCCTCACCTGGATTTTTTGGAATACCAACATTTGAGTTAATCGCAAACCAATATACTGTTGGTTGACCAGATGCATTAGCTCCATTGGCCATAAATACCAAGTGACCATCAGCCATCTTCAAGCCTGCTCCACCATAATAGAGGTATGGAGAAGATGGATTGTCCCAACCTTCAAGAGTCGTTGAAGATTCACCATTAAAGATAGATCCATGTTCAATGTATTGGTTATCTTTAAATGATGTCACCTCTTTTGTAGCAGAATCATAAGAAACACTTGAATTTGGAATTGGAATGTATTTATTGTTTCCAACATTTACAGATTCTTGGTGTTCTACATTTTCAAATTTCTTCTTAGGAGTAAAGATGATACGTCCTGAAGTTGAATCAATCGTATAAGAACCGATAACATCATCTTTACCATCTAATGTGAACTCATCTGTTCCAATAGAGTGACCGTTCCCAGCACCTGAAGCATTGACTGAAGTTGCGTCAATAACAGTTTCTTCACTAACTGTAAATTCACTACCATTCCACGTTGCTTTTTGTGCCACAATCTTGATTGGGTTTTCAGCAGAGATAGTGACATCAGCAGTACCAAAGTCAGCTGTTCCATTTTTAACAACAACCGCATTGTTTTCAATGCTCATTGATGAACCATCTGCATACGGATTCCAAGTTCCACGAACAGTATTACCATCTTTATCCTTGGCTTCTACTGTAAGGGCACGAGGTTTATCCCCACTATCTACATAAGAAGCACCTGTCCAGTGGTTAAGAGAGTTCAAAGCAACAATCGCATTGTGTTGTGTCAAATCAAACTTATTGCCATTACCATCATAGAATTCAATATCAACAGCAACTTTAACGGGTTTATTTTGGTCTGTTGAAGCACCGACTGTTAGTGTTACAGTTGGATCCGAGCTAACAGCTGCAATTCCTTTACCGTCATTTGATGGGAGACTCAAAATCTCATAGCGGTAAATCACGCGCTTGATTGGATGCATATCCGTATCTTCACGCATGCTTGACTGATTCAAGTTATCATAAGTAACAACAAATTTATCGCCTTCTTTAACTTGAATGTATTCAGTCTCATTATTAGCCCAAGGACTAGTTGCTACAATATCTGAAGCTTCCAATTTATTGGAATCATACTGATGTACATTGCTTGTATTCAAACGAGATTGAGCATCACGAGTGAGATAAGCACTAATACCATTGATGGTATGAATGGCTCCACCTTCACGTTGGAAAGTCAAATCTTGAACAGTTTCTACATCTTTTAAATCTTGGAAACCATTATCATTCATGTACTTATCATAGGCTGCTTTAGCATCTTTGTACTGTGCCAAAGCTGTTTGATATTCAGCAAGTTTTGTTTGGTAGGTAGCAAAATCTTTGCCGTATTGCTCTAAATCTACATTGTATTTGGCAAGCTCAACTTCGTACTTAGCTTTAGAAGCATCTTCTTCTGCTTTAATAGCAACAAGTTTATCATAGGCTGCTTTATCTTGGTCGTATTGCGTTTTCTTAGCTTGATATTCTTGTAAATCTTTGTCATATTGCGCTTTAGCTGTATTGTAAACAGCCATTTCCGCATCATACTTGGCTTTAGCATCCGCATTTGCCTTATCAGTAGCTGCTTTTTCTGCTACTTTAGCATCGTAGGCTGCTTTAGCTGTATTATAAGCTGCTAAATCAGTTTGATATTTTTCGTAAGCAGTATTGTAAGTAGCAAGATCTTTTTCATATTGTTTTTGAGCAGCCTTATCCGTAATTTCTGCTTGTGTTTTCTCAGCTACTTTCACATCATAGGCTGCTTTTTTTGTGTTGTATTCAGCTAGAGCTGCATCATACAGAGCCTTATTTGCCTTATATTCAGACAAAGCTGCGTTGTATGTGACCATTTCTGCATCATACTTAGATTTAGCTTTTGCATTAGCTGCATCAGCGGCTACTTTTTCTGCTACTTTAGCATCATAGGCTGCTTTAGCAGTCTTGTAGGCAGCCAAATCGGTTTGATATTTTTCGTATGCGGCATTATAAGTAGCTAAATCTTTCTCATACTGCTCTTGAGCAGCCTTGTTTTCAATTTCTGTACGAACTTTTTCAGCTACTTTAGCATCATAAGCTTCCTTCTCGGCATCATATTTTGCCTTGTCTTTGGTATACTGAGCCATAGCAGCTTCATAGTTCTTTTTAGCAGTTTCATAAACAGCCAGCTGTACCTTGTAATCGGCTTCTGACTTAGCATTAGCTGCATCAGCAGCTGCTTTTTCTGCTACTTTAGAATCATAAGTCAATTTTTGAGTATTATACTCTTCCAATGCTGCGTCATAGGCTTTTTTATCAGCTTGATATTTAGCTAATCCTTTTTCATAAGCAGCTTGATCAGTATCATACTGTGCTTTAGAAGCAGCGTTTGCTTTATCAGCTGCTGCTTTTTCAGCCACTTTAGCATCGTACTCAGCCTTAGCTTTCTCATACTCAGCTACATCTTTTTTGTGGTCTTCTTTTGCTTTCTGATAATCATAAACAACTGTATTAATCTCTTTTGATTGAGCTTGATTGTTAGCAATAGCCCCCTCTAGGGATGTATGCGTTTGAGGTGCAGTTTCTTCAACTTCTACCCCTTCTTTTACCGCAGAAACTTTAGCTTCCTCAAGGCTATCAGTTGTTACAACACTTGTTGTTACAGTGGTATTTCCTTCTTCTTTGACAGAAACAACTTGCTTCTCTGAATGGTCAACAGTTGTTGCCGGATCGACAGCAGAATCTGTTAGCACAGAAGCACTAAGTGGTGTATCAGTAGCAGCTGAAGTTGAAACCTCATCTGCATGTACACCAGTTGCACCCATCGCAAGAATGGTTGTACCCAAAAGAACAGAAGCAGCCCCAAAGCTATACTTTCTGATTGAAAAACGTTGTGAATCTTTTCTTCCCATATCACAAATTTCCTTCTATATTTTCTTAACACCTAAAGTCTAACACTTTTAAATTTTCTGTCAATAGAATTATCTTAATTTTCTCAAAAATTTACACTCATTTTCAATTTATAAGTATTATTTAATTGATTATTTAATTTAAAAGGATAGATAGCTTAATTTTATATGTTACTTCTTCTGAAAATTAGAATTAAGCGGCTATAGATAAGTCTAATATTAGATTTTTTATTAATTGTTTTTCCCTAATAATTTATTAAAGCATCAAAAAAAGCCCCAAAGGGCTAAAATCTTTACAATATTTGGGTATTTTCTGATAGTTGCTTCATTGATTTGAAACAATACCTAATAACAATCCGAGTGCAGATATCAGACATCATCGACTTAAGATTTTTTTAACCAAAGCCTTCAACTCTGGAACTACTTCTTCCATAAACCATGGATTTTTGGCTTGCCAAATATTATTTCGAGGAGAGGGATGAACGAGAGGGAAAAACTCTGGAAGGTAATCTTTGTAATGCTTAACTGTATCCGTTAATTTTGCCGACGATTTTTGATGTAAATAGTAACGCTGTGCATAGTTACCTACTAAAATCGTCAATTGAATATCAGGAGCTAAAGCAAGAACTTTCTCATGCCACTTGTCTGCAAATCCTTTGCGAGGAGGTAAATCACCTGATTTACCATGACCTGGGAAATAAAAATCCATTGGTACAATAGCAAACATGCCAGATTCATAAAATTCTTCGCGTGAAACCCCCATCCAATCCCTGAGATTATCACCGCTAGGATCATTCCAGTAAAGGCCGGACTCTTGGGCACGAATACCAGGAGCTTGGCCTACGATATTAATTCGTGCCGTTTTTGGAATGGTAAACAAGGGTTTTATACCTTGTTCCGTAAAAGCTTTATTTTGTTCATCGGACATGATTGCTTGTGTTAATTCTTCAAGTGTTTCCATATTTTCCTCCTCAAAAAAGAGACAAAACTGTCTCTCTTTTTTATTTGATTAACTCATAGATAGCTTCTGCATAAATGGCAGCTGCACGGTACAAGTCTTCAACCTCAGTAAACTCATTGGCTTGGTGCATAGTGTTGACATAACCAGGGAACATAGCTCCATAGGCAACACCACGTTTTAGGAGACGTCCAAATGTCCCACCACCAATAATTTGTTCATGACCTTTAAGCCCTGTTTGTTTCTCATAGACTGAAAGAAGGGTCTCTACCATAGGATCATTAAGTGGTACATAGTGTGGCACATGACCATGTTCTGAGAGACTAACAGCCTTAGGACCTTCAAGTTTTTCAAGGCCGGCCTTAATACCGTCTACATCAACGCCTTGAGGGTAGCGGAAATTCAAAGCAATTGTATTATCTGCTGATTCCTTATTGAAATGAAACACCCCAGCATTCATGGTCAATTCACCCATCTTAGGATCTGTGTAAGCAAGACCTACTTTTTCACCAAAGAAATCTTTATGCAATGTTTCAGCAATTATATCCAAATACGTTTTAGCATTGCCTTGGAAATCAAATTGACTAAGGAAGAGTGCCAAGTAGGTTGCCCCATTAATACCATTTTGTGGCATCATACCATGAGCTGATTTCCCATGAATAGTCACATGGAAAACACCTGCTTCTTCGGTCACTTGACCAGTTACTTCTTGTTCGGCGACAAAGTCTGCTAATTTGGCCTCGAGTTCTTTCAAAGTGATAGGTCCAGTAAAATCTGCACTTGCTGATTCAGGAACCATATTTTCACGTAAACCACCATTAAAGGACACAAGACTAAAGTCCCCATCATTTTGACCTTCAAAATGGAGATAGGCTGTAATATTACCTTTTTCACCATTAATAATTGGGAATTCTGCATCAGGTGAGAAACCAAAATCAGGATCTTTCAATCCATTATGAGCGAAGTAATATTCCATATCGCCCCAACCAGATTCTTCATCAGTACCAACAATGAAGCGCACACGCTTAGATACTGGAAGCTCGAGTTCTTTAATAATTTTCAAGGCATAGTAACAAGCCATTGTTGGGCCTTTATCATCTGATGACCCACGGGCATAAAGTTTGCCATCTTTGATTACAGGTTCGTAAGGATCTGTATCCCAACCGCTACCAGCTGGAACTACATCCAAGTGGGCAAAGATACCCAAAACTTCATCACCTTGACCAAATTCAAAGTCACCAGCATAATTATCAATATTACGAGTTTTATAGCCATCACGTTCTGCTAAAGCAAGAAAATGTTCCAAAGCTTTTACCGGTCCAGGACCAAATGGGTGCTTATCATCAACCTTACTGTCATCACGTTCTGAGTTAATACGCAAAAGACCAAAAAGGTCCTCCATCAAAGCATCTTTGCGCTTATCAACTTCGGCACGAAAATCAATTGTCATAATTTACTCCTTACTGTCTCTAGTTAGCATTATTTTACCATTTTTAGTAAGAGTTTTCATCCCTTATAAACAAAGCCAATAAAAAATGCAATCACTTACCTATCATCACAAGATGCCTTACCATTTTGAATAGCATGTGAAATATTTCTTAAATCAGGAATGATCGAATCAAAAGTAATACTATTGCTTTCGACTAGGAACGCTTTCTCTTAGCTACCTGCCTCTTTTTATTTTAGGCTTTACTATTGAAATCACTCACATTGTAGCATTGCGATATTATCATTTCAAGAATTTCCAAAAACTTTAGAATATTCTCTTAATTAATGCTATAATAGGACTATCAAAACTAAGGAGATGCATTATGCCATTTGTAAAAATTGATCTCTTTGAAGGTCGTACTGAAGAACAAAAAATCGAACTTGCTCGTGAAGTTACTGAGGTTGTATCACGTGTTGCAAAAGCCCCTAAAGAAGCTATTCATGTTTTCATTAACGATATGCCAGAGGGAACTTACTACCCACATGGTGAAATGAAAAAGAAAAACTAATCATCATTAAGCAGTCACATCTGTGGCTGCTTTTAATATTAAAAAACTGGAGTTTCTCTCCAGTTCTATACTTAAATTATAGTTGGTAATTCATCATCGTCTTCAAAATTCTCTACGACTTCTTCACCAGGCAATGGATTTTGCAATTTTCCCAAGATAAAGCGTGAGATGGGACCAACTACTAGAAAATTAAGTGGTAAGGCCATGATCACATTTGTCAACCAAGCACGACCATAGGATAAGAGCGTCACCGACTGACCGTTGTACACTAATCCATAGAGCGACATAAAGGTTACCATGAATAGCGCCATGGTTCCAGAAATCGCCAAAATCTTCGCCCATCGTTTATCATGGGCTTTTACTTTATGTAAAATTGCAAATGCTATTATCTTAGCTAGTGGTCCCACCAAAAGCATATCCAGTAAGAAAGCAACTACAAATCCCGGAAGATAACCTTGGAAAAAGTGACCCCAAGCAAAGGGAACAACTCCAGTCCAATCAAGGATGAGAAGATTCCAGAGACTCATCCCACAGACCATCATTCCACACATTAAAATCGTAAAAAGCAAAGGTTCTTTAAAATTACGAGGCATTAAAATTCTCCATTTCAAAAAGTTCTCTTTCAGCATATCAAAAATTTTTATTCCTCGTAAGTTAAATTTTTCTCATGAAAACGTATTATTTAAGGATAGTTTCCATTTCTGTATATCTCGGTTTCATACCTAAACGTTCGTAAAAACGTACAGCACCCGCATTATCATTCCATACGTGAAGTGTCAGATTATAACAACCTAACTCCTTAGCATAGTCCAAGGCAAATTGATAAAGCTTCTCTCCCAATTTTTGACCTCGAGCATCCTTATCAACGCATAAATCATCAATAAAAAGAGTCTTAACAGCCTTTAGTGGACCATTATTATCAGATACTTCTTTAATCATTAAGAATAGATGACCTAAGATATGGCCTTCTTCATCCTCATATACAAAAATAGGTTTATTTGGATCATTAATCACTGCTTCTAAGTCTGCATCTGTAAATTTACTGCCCTCTGCCTTAAAAACATCAGGACGTGCATAATGATGCACTAGAAGAATCTGCCCCAATAACTCCTGTAATCTTGGAATATCTTCTGCTCTTGCTAAACGAATCATAATTACCTCCATAAAAAAAGATGGGTAAAACCCATCTTAATTCTTATTTACCAATTTTTGCTTTAGCTGCATCTGCAAGAGCTGTGAAAGCTGCTGCATCGTTAACTGCCAAATCAGCAAGCATTTTACGGTTAACTTCGATTTCAGCCAATTTCAAACCGTGCATCAATTGTGAGTATGACAAACCGTTCAAACGAGCTGCTGCATTGATACGTGTAATCCAAAGTTTACGGAAATCACGTTTCTTTTGACGACGGTCACGGTATGCATAGTAGTAAGAGTTCATTACTTGTTCTTTTGCAGTACGGAACAAGATGTGTTTTGCACCATAGTAACCTTTAGCAAGTTTCAATACACGTTTACGACGTTTGCGTGATACAACGCCACCTTTAACACGAGCCATTTATATATTCCTCCGAATTAATTCTAGTTTAGTTAATTTGTAATGCTTGTAGCGGATTAACGCATTTGTGAAAGCATTGATTTGATACGTTTAAAGTCACCTGAATGTACCATTGACGCTTTACGAAGGTGACGACGTTGTTTTTTAGTTTTACCGTGGAAACGGTGAGATGTGAAGGCACGGAAGCGTTTCAATCCACCTGAACCTGTACGTTTGAAACGTTTAGCTGATGCGCGGTGTGTTTTTTGTTTTGGCATTTTAAAATTCTCCTCTTAAAATAGTGTTAGTTTGACAATTATTTTTTGTCAGGAATTGGTGCAAGTTGCATGAACATTTGACGTCCATCCATCTTCGCTCTTTGCTCAATAATCGCAATATCTTGCGTTTTTTCAGCAAATTCCGCCAAGACCTTAGCTCCGATTTCTTTGTGAGTAATCATACGACCTTTGAATCGGATAGAAACTTTAACCTTGTTTCCTTTTTCAAGGAACTTACGGCCGTTACGAAGTTTAGTTTCAAAGTCACCTTTATCAATAACTGGACTCAAACGAACTTCCTTAACGGTAACAACGCTTTGTTTCTTACGTTGTTCTTTTTGTTTCTTTTGATACTCAAATTTGAACTTACCATAGTCCATAATCTTCGCAACAGGTGGCGTAGCTTGTGGTTGGATGAGAACCAAGTCAACATTTGCATCATCTGCAATAGCTTGCGCTTCTGACAATGGTTTAATTCCCAATTGTTCACCATCAAGACCAACAAGACGAACTTCGCGAACGCGAATTTCATCGTTAATGAATAGATCTTTCTTAGCTATGATCTTCACCTCTTTATTTTTTTAGAGAAAAACAAAGCGGACTTGATATACAAGCCCGCACACATAATATCCCTATAGGGATTTGACATGTTGGGCCAGACAACCTAAGTCGCAAGGCGAGAAGTTCTCACTTCTGCTTTTCTCATTGTTAATAGTATAACAAGTGAGTCATCCTTTGTCAATAATTTTTTTTGCTTTTTCTTGAATAAATTCCACAACACCATCAATAGATACACCTGTAGTGTCAAAAGTGATGGCATCTTCCGCTGGTTTAAGAGGTGAAACCTTACGATGGCTATCTTTATAGTCACGTTCAGCAATTTCTTTTTTTAGAGTCTCAAGGTCAGCGGGAATACCTTTTTCGATATTTTCCTTATAACGGCGTTCCGCACGTTCATCAACTGAAGCAATCAAGAAAATCTTAAGTTCTGCATCAGGCAAAACCACGGTCCCAATATCACGACCATCCATGATAATAGCACCATCTTGAGCAATACGTTGTTGTTGGGCAACGAGTTCTTGACGCACTTCAGGAATAGCTGCTACCCAAGAAACATTATTTGTGACTTGGTTATCACGAATGGGGTGTGTAATATCAACATCACCTACATAAACTTGCTGACTACCATCTGCTGCTTTTCCGAATGAAATCGGATGTTGAGATAGTTGCTCCAAAATTTCTGGTACATTTTCTTCAGTCAAACCATTCTGCAAGGCCAAATAAGTTGCAGATCGGTACATAGCACCTGTGTCAAGATAAGTATAGCCAAGATTTTTTGCAATAATCTTGGCTACTGTACTTTTTCCACTTGACGCAGGACCATCAATAGCAATTCTAATATCTTTCATGATGTTCCTTTGCTTTTAAAATTATTGAACGTTAACGACGTCACCTGGGTTAGCATACCAGTAACCACTTGTCATGTGATCAGGGTTAAGACGTTCCAACTCATCTACAGAGATACCTGCACGTGCAGCGATAGAACCAGCACCTTCACCAGATTGAACAACAATTGATGAACCATCTGCTGCTGCCGTAGCACTTGATGGTGCTGTCTCAGCTGACTCAGTTGCATCTTCTTTTTCTACATGTTTAGAAGAGCTTGATGCTTTAGTTGAAGATGATTTCTCTTTTGAAGATTTTTCTGTAGTAGATTTCTCACTTTCTTCATCTTTGTTTGAGTCTTTCTCGCTAGATGAAGATTTAACAACTTTGCTAGTTGAAGATGAGTAGAATCCAGATGATTCCTTAGATTCCGCAGTTTTGTTTCCACCGACATTTGAAGTATAGAAAACAAAGAACAAAATACATACAACAATAACAAAGAATAATCCAAGTAAGACTGTCAAGAATGATGAATTAATGAAGCCGCCACCTTTTTCGCGTTTTTCATCTGAAGGAGTGACATCCTCTTCTTCTTCATAATCCTCAAACTCATCTTCATCATCTAGAAAATCAGCGTCAACTACTTCTTCCAACTCTTCGTCAGAAACCTTATCTTCCCATGGTTTTTTACTCATGATATTCTCCTTGTAAAAACAATAAATCTATTTTAAAATAATACTATGAAAGTATCATTAATTCCAGAAAAATGTATCGCTTGTGGTTTGTGCCAAACCTACTCTCCCGTCTTTGATTATAATGACGAAGGTATTGTTAGGTTCAGAGACAGCGACCAACTCAATCAAATTATTGAAAATAGCCCTGAGACTTTGACTGCCGTCAAGTCTTGTCCCACTAAAGCCCTTATTTGCGAAGTTTAAGCTTCAGGGCTTTTTTTGATTCCTCATAAAAGGCAAAGTAATCAAAGTTTGTCATGTGATCCAATAACTCTACCTCACCTTTGAAATCAGGGTGAAGGGCTAATGCATCTAAGAAATATTTTTTAGGCCACTTCCTCATATAAAATTGACGTTTCTTGCCATTTTTAAAGATGAGACATAGACCAGTTTTGACAACTTCTACCTTTTCGATGTCACTAATCTTTACCTTGCGTGGTTTAAAAATGTTGAATGAAACAATTCGTAGAATTCCATGGTCTTCAATAATGAAGTAACGATGGAAACCTAAACCAAACAAGGCAACGAAAATAGTGAAGAGCATCAAAATATGTGAGGGCACCGAGTACAACTCGAACAGAAGGGCCGCCGCAATAAAGATTGGCGTGACGGCTAAAGACCAGTAGATAATCAGCCAAGATAATTCGGGTTGCCAATGGTAACGATACTTGCCGAAAATTTTAATCATCTCAGCACCTCCATTACTTCTAATTTTACCATAAAATCAGTATTTAGCAAGCTCAATTAAGGTTTACTGACAATTCCAAGAATAACATCTACGGCTTTTTCCATTGTCTGCAAGGAAACGAACTCATATCGACCGTGCATATTTTCGCCACCAGCAAAAAGGTTTGGAGTTGGAATACCCATAAATGAAATCTTGGAACCATCTGTTCCGCCACGAATAGGTTCAATAACTGGCGTAATATCCAATTCCTCCATAATACCCTTAGCCAACTCAACAGGCGTCATATCTTTTTCAATCACCTGACGCATATTATAGTATTGATCTTTAAGTACCAAATCAACTCGTGTCTGACCGTAAGCTTTATTCATTTCATCGGCAATTTTTTGGAAGACTGCTTTACGATTTTCAAAAGACTCTGTTTCAAAATCACGGATGATATAAGAAGATTTTGCTTCCTCAACAGTACCTGTCATGGTTTGAAGATGGTTGAAACCTTGATAGCCATCTGTCAACTCAGGGCGTTCTTCTGCTGGCAACTGATTATGAAAATCAATTGCCAACTGCAGGGCATTAACCATTTGGTCTTTTGCTGTTCCAGGGTGGACATTGCGTCCGTGGAAGGTAAGTTCTGCTCCTGCTGCAGAGAAGGTTTCATACTGTAATTCACCCAAAGGTCCACCGTCAACTGTGTAGGCAAAATCGACATCAAAATCATCAACATCAAATTTATCTGCACCAATCCCAATTTCTTCATCAGGACCAAAACCTACACGAATCTCACAATGTTTGATTTCAGGATGTGCCTTCAAATAAGCCAAGGCTGTCATAATCTCAGCAATACCTGACTTATCATCAGCCCCAAGAAGAGTAGTCCCATCTGTCGTAATAAGCGTCTGACCGACATAATTCTTAAGATTTGGAAAATCAGCTGGGTCTAGGTTATAACCTGAATTTCCAAGGGGAATGATACCTCCATCATAAGAGTCAATGACTTGTGGTGACACTCCCTCTGCATTAAAATCAGCAGTATCCATATGAGAGATGAAACCAATCTTACGTGTTAACTTGTCATCGTTGGCCGGAAGGGTTGCCACTAGGTAACCATTACTTTCCAAATAATGAATGTTACTTAAACCCAGTTCTTCTAATTCTGGTTTTAAAACCTTCAAGGCAAAATCCACCTGGCTTTGTGTTGTTGGCGTTCTTGTTGCATTTTCATCACTACGTGTATTGATTTTGACGTAACGTAAAAAACGCTCTAAGAGTAAATCGTAAGCCATAAGCACTCCTTTTGTTGTATTTAGTATTTACCTCAATTATAGCATAAAAACCCATCATTATGATGGGTTAACGTAAAACTTAAACTTTAGATTCTTTTTCGTAGTAAGACTTAATCCCTGCTACAATTGCGTTAGCTAAAGTCTCCTGGTAAGCAGAGGTATTCAAACGAGCGGCTTCTTGAGGATTTGACAAGAAACCAAGTTCAAGAAGGACTGCTGGAGCTGTTGTCTCACGCAAGACCGCAAAGGTTTGACGTTTCACGCCTTGGTTCTGAGCACCAGTCGCATTAATCAAGCTAGACTGGATGGCATTGGCCAAGGTATCACTCATGCTCAATCGAGTTGAATTGGCATGGTAGGTCGCATTAATACGTGATGGATATTCTGCATAAGGTTGGTAATAATAAGTCTCAATACCCTGTGCTGCAGAACTTCCTGAAGCATTGATGTGAATACTTACGAAGATATCTGATTCAGAAGCATTAGCTGCACGTGAACGATCCGTCAAGTCGACATAGGTATCACTTGTACGTGTGGTTACAACTTGATAACCTTCTGCTTCTAATTTAGCTTTCACACGACTTTGGATAGCCAAGGTCAAGCTCTTTTCAGAGATACCAAAGTAAGAAGCACCTGGATCATAGCCACCATGCCCAGCATCGAGATAGACAACCTTATTTAAAACATCGTAATTTCCTCTTGATGCCGAACTGATTTTCTTAGGGGCTACCACATCAGCTGAAGTTGCCCCAAAGCCAATATTCTTACCTGAAGCATCAACAATATAGCCATGAACGATGTACTTGCCTGAATTCCACTTGTGTTGGCTTGCTGAAATAGTTACTTTATAAGAACCATCATCCTGTTTTGTCGCATTATGCCAAACAAGATCATCCTGACCATTTTGTTCAGACCAGACTGGGATTACCACACCTGAAATACCACTTGGATTTGTCAGATTGGTGATAAAAATATCAAAGGTTCCACGATTTTTATCGTTGTTTGTGATGGCCAAAGTTCCTTGAGTCTTAGTGATATCAAGTGTCACTTGTTTGCCACCTAAGCCAATGAATTTACCATCATTGTCAACCAAATAGACATGAGAATTATAAAGGTCGCTATCACCTTTATGGACGCTTGAACGAACAGTTACCTTATAGTCTCCATTAGCTTGCTTAGCTGCCTTGTACCAAATGATATCATCTTGACCATTCTTTTCTGACCAGGTTGGAACTAGGACTTCTTTGAAACCTCGTGGCGCAATCAAGTTTGAGATAACAAGATCATAGCTACCAGTAGCATTGTTGAGACCAGTGATAGCAAGGTCAGCTTTAGGATATTGACTCTCTACTCCTTCATTTTCTACGGTAGAAATGGAATTATTACACATTGCATCCCATTCATAAAGTTTATAGGCTTCGATCAAACGGATAAGTTTTCCGGGATAACTTGGATCTGTCGCATATCCTGCATTCTTCAGTTCTTGAGCCGCAATGCGATAATCTGTTTCATTCACAACTTTTCGGTAATTGTCTTTTCGCCACTCGGTACTCGTGAAAAATTTTGCATGGTCTACTACGCTATCATTCCATGAGGCATATTTTCGAAAAGCAGCATTGACTGTGATATAGTCACCATTAAGATATTCCTGTGTAGGTACAGTTACTATTTCTCCATGCCAATCCTCTGAATCTTTAATGCCAAAAAGATTATTGTTGGGAACCTTAGCAAGTTCAGAGCGTCCCCAACCACTTTCTAGAATAGCTTGCGCTGCCGTGATAGATGGAAGGATTCCTTCCTTGGCTCCATCCATAGCTCCTTGCTTAATGGCACTAAGAAAATGACGTTGATTCTGGTCAATTTCGCTAAGATCATCTGCCTCTTGATAAGAGCTTGTGGTCACAGAACTATTGGTTAAGACAGCTATTTTTGAAGAATCTTCCAGACTTGTTTGCTTCTCCTCTAATACCTCTTCACTTTGTAGATTCATTTGACTCGTTGAATCATCGTGTACTCCTACTTCAGAATAGCTTGCCGCTTGATTATCAGTACTTTCTTTCAAAGATGAAGATGTATCAGTTGGCGACAACATTTCATCTGCTTTCGCCGAATGACCAGACATTCCCAAAAATAAGATTGTCAGCATGACACCGCACAGTCCATAAGCTTTACTTTTCTTAAATCCAAAATGAAATCCTAATTGCATCTTAATTTCCTTCTCTACTTACAATTTCTGCTAATTCATTTTAAAACGATGAAACTATCAGTATCATAACGTCATAATATGAACCATCACCAATTTATTCGCAAAAAAAGCTAGAAACTTATCAAAAGTTCCTAGCTTTTTTAGTAGTATTGAAATATTAATCGACATCAACAAAACCAAAACGTGATAGAGGATACAATCTGAAAGAGATAACACCTTTAATTTGATCTTTGTCAATGAGACCAAACTTACGACTATCATCTGTATTACGACGATTATCGTTCAGTACAAGGTACTGCCCCTTTTCAACCTTAGTTTGTTTATTATCTGTCAATGTTGCAATGGAAAAATCATCAGTGAAGAAATTCCCAGGTGAAACTGTCGCCAAATAAGCTGATTTACCCTTACTAATATAGGCTTCATCAACTGACTTATCATTAACATAAAGGAAATCATCCATAGCTGTCACGCTCTTACCCTCATCAGCAATAACACGCCCAATATATTCTTTACCATTAACTGTATAAAGAATAAAATCTTTTTTCTGAGGCTCAACATTTTTATTGAAAGTAACATAGTCACCAGCATGAATATAGTCATTAGCCTGACCTTCAGTCACACGGTGTGTTGAGAAGACAAAAGCTCTCAACAACAAAATCACTACAATGGCAAGAACTGCTATGATAATATTTCGAATTAAATCTCTCTTAACCATACTCACTCCTTATGGGTTCTAATAAAATCATAACATAAATAGAGAAATAAAAAAAGAGGGAGTGAGCAAGCTCGATATATCTCTCCCTCTCTTAAAACCAATGATTAAAACGTTTCACAGCTTAATAGTCCTCAAGAAATGTTTGCATATTGACATCATCTGGAACTAAAGCAAGGTATTTTTCAGCTGTTGCACGCGCCTGATCCCTGTAACCAAATTCACGCAAAATATATGCATAATCATGGAGGAATTCAGGATTTTCAGATAAATCTTTAGCCAAATCTTGATAGATTTGAAAAGCTTCTTCTTCATCATCAAGTGCTTGGTAGGCCTTGGCAATGTTCCAACGAGCCAAAACAGAATCAACTTCATAATCGGCTAAAGCCACTAGATCCTCGTAACGTTCTTCTTCCAAATAGAGCGTACTTAAACGTAAGATAATCTCATCTTGGTCCTCAGCCAATGGCAAGGCTTGCTTCAAATAAGATTCAGCAGATTGAGTGTCATGCAACTCGTAGGATAACTGTGACGCCAGCAAAAGTAATTGAACATCAAAGGCATTTTTAGAAATCCCTTGTTGTGCCATTCGTAAAGCTTCTTCGGTCTTAAGTTCTGCATGTAACGACAAGGCGTAAATATACTCATAACCTTCGAAGTCAGCAGACATGGTTTCTATCTGCTTAAAGTAAAAATTAGCTTTTTGATACTCTTCTTGATCATAGAGCAAAGTGGCTAACTCAAAAGCAACGGTATCATCGTACTCAATTTCAATAGCTTTTTCCAAAAATTCACGAGCAGCTTCAAACTTTCCAAGACTGGCATAAGCCTTACCAATGCGTTCATAAGTTGAAACGCCAGTCATCGCAAGAAGGTCACGATTATCTAATTTAGTATAGTAGTGAATTGCTTGTTCAAAATTTCCAAGTTCAAACTCCATCTCAGCCAAACCAAAAATAATCAATGAGTCATCTGATAATTGACTTGCCTCCAACAACTTATCACGTGCCACATCAGTTAAGCCCTCCATTTGGTAGAGGTCAGCCTTTACAATTAAAGCAGACAAATAGTCGTCAGAGTCTTCAGGTATGGCATCCAAATAGAGAAAAGCCTCTTCAATATCACCATCTTCGGCAGCAATTTGTGCTAGATTGACATTAACCTCTGGAAAATCAAAGCGAACTTTTTCGTAAATTTCCTGTGCCTGTGGTAAGAAACCAATAGATTCTAAGTATTGGCCCAACTCAACAAGAACCTCTGCAGGGTCCTCTCGTAAAGCTTTTTTAAAATATTTGTCTGCGTGGTCTAAATCTTGGTTTCCAATAGAGGCAACCATTTTTTCACTATTTAACATCGTCTTTTTGTCCTTCATTTTCTAAATCATCTTGATAAAGATTACTTACAGAACGGTACCAATCAAAAATCTCTCTAACAACAACCTTGACAGAGGCATAAATTGGAATCCCCAATAAGACGCCCCAAACACCGTAAAGAGAACCTGCTGTCAAGAGAATGAACATAATGGTAATCGGGTGAATACTTAGTTTATTTCCCAAAACGAGTGGAGAAACAAAACGTCCCTCAATAGTTTGCTCAATGAAGAAAATGATGAGGACCTTGATCAACATAGCGGGTCCTTGCACCAGTCCCATGATTATAACTGGTACCATAGCAAGAAAGCTTCCCAGATAAGGAACCATATTTAGAAAACCTGCCATAATACCGAAAGTCATACCATATCGAAGACCTACAATCTTAAACATAATACAGAACATGATGGCAACAACAATAGCGACTGTAACCTGGCCTTGAACATACCCTTCGAGCTGACTATTAATATCTGAAAGCATACGAACAGTAGTTTCACGAAAGCGAGTTGGTAAGGCTGAGACAAAGCTATGTTTCATCTTTTGGCTATCTCTTAAAAGGTAGAAGAGAATGAAAGGTGCCAAAATGATAGCTACTGTCACCCTTGCTACTGTGCTCGCAAAAGTTCCAACCCATGTCAAAGCCGATGAAGAAAAGTTCTCAGCATAATTGACCATTCTCGCTGAGAAATCACTAAGCATGGACTCTAAATCACCATGGAAGTTAGAAAGAATAGGGAGATTAATCCAACGTTCCGTTTCACTATTGGCACGTGCAATATATGATGGTGCATTTCGTATCAAGATCAAAATTTGATTTTGTAAGCTTGGAATGGCTGTTGAAATCCCCCAAACCAAGAGCAATCCAAGGATAGCGTATATGACCAAGATAGACATGGTTCGACTTAATCCCGTTCTTTCTACAAGTAGTACCAAAGGTTTTATTAAATAATAAAGGAGCATGGAAATAACCAATGGCAACATAATAATGGTCATAAACTGGATGACGGGTGAAAAAATGGGACTAATCTTGGTAAAAATCAAAACCGTCAAACCAATCAAAAGTAAGATGAAAAAAGCTACGACAGCCTGATTATTCAATATCCACTTAAAAAACCATGTTTCTGAAAAATTTTCTGTTTTTTTACGCTTCATAGTTCCTCCCTATTTATCATAAAATGTTACAGTTTTATCTACCAAGTTCTGGTTACGATCGTAGCTAAATTTTGCAGAGAAGAATGGTCTATCTTCAAGGATCCACTTAAAAATCTCATAGTCACCTTCCCAAGTTGGTTTAGATAAAACCTCATCATATGGTACCCATTCAAGCGTTCCTTCACGAGACTCCTCATCTGAGATGAGTTCTCCTTCAAAACCAGTTACCTTAAAGACATAGGTGTACCAATCATGACCAGGGGTAAATTCTGGAAAGGTAATCATACCTTTAAAATCCATCTCAGTCACTGTAAAATGTGTTTCCTCGAGAATTTCACGACGAGCACATTCATCTGGTGTCTCTCCAGCTTCTAGTTTTCCCCCGACAGAAATCCACTTTCCTTCATGAACATCATTAGGCTTTTTATTACGATGTAGGAGCAAAAGCTCCTTTCCATTGTCAATATAACAAATGGTAGCTAACTTTGTCATAATGCATCTCTTTTCCAATGTTTTTTAAATATTATACCAAATATGGGATTGGATTTGGGCTTTGAGCAGACGATTTTGAGATATAGTTGAAAATCTGCTTTTCTGAATCTCCGGACAAACAAAAAGAGAACCAAAATAGTTCTCCTTTAATCTCTTAGTATTTCAAATAACGGCGCATTGCCATACGTGACCCAATCGAACCGATAATAATACCGACTGCGAAGAGGGTTCCGATAACCGCATAGACAAACCACTCTGGATCATACATCGAAATACCACCTTTGACAAAATCTGGATTCAAAGATGAGTAAACCATGTGATACAAAAGATAAATGAGCCCAGAAGGAATGATGGCACCAAGTGCTCCAATCCAAGCACCTTCCATCAAGTAGGGACGACGAATGTATGAATTCTTAGCACCTACCAAACGCATGATTTGAATTTCAGTCGCACGTGACATAATGGTAATACGGATGGTATTTGAAATCAATAGGACAGCCACAATAGTTAAAAGTGCTGTGGCAATGATTCCCCAAAATTGAACACGTTTCATAGTGGACATTAGAATTTCAGTATCTGAGCCACCAAAGTTAGCATTATCAACACCCTGAATGGCTTTTGCTTCCTTGGCAACTCGACTGACATCATCTGGTGATTTCGTTTGGACGATGTAAACATCTGAAAGAGGGTTGGCATCTCCAGTAGCTGTCTCGAAACTTGAACCCATTGTTTCAATCAGTTGTTTCTTTTGTTCTTCTTTACTAGAGAAAGTAACCTTATCTACACCTTTGATTTTGGTCAAAGAATCATAAATCTTATGGTAGTCTTTATTAGCAACAATCTGTCCAGAAAGTTCCTTGACTGTTTTCGAGGCATCTGATGAATCTGGATCCAAGTAGACATTGACCTGAATATTCTTTTCAATATCTGAAGCCAATTTCTGCGTATTTAAAATAACAGAGCCAAAGACACCTAAAAGTGAAAGAACAATCATTACCGAAAATACTGCCGTAAGTGTCGACAATAGATTACGTTTGAGATTCTTAATCGATTCTCCTAAATGGCGGAAAAAGCGTCTAATCATGGTAACCGTACTCTCCTTCCTCTTCATCACGAACAATACGTCCTTCTTCAATCGCAACGACACGATGACGAAGGTTATTAACGATAGTTGAGTTATGGGTTGCCATTAAAATGGTAGTCCCTTGCAAGTTAATACGTTCAAGGACTTGCATAATTTCCCATGAAATCTCTGGGTCCAAGTTCCCTGTTGGTTCATCCGCAATCAACACTTTTGGATTATTGACGATAGCACGTGCAATAGCGACACGCTGTTGCTCACCACCAGACAATTGATTTGGGAATGAACGCATCTTGTGTTTAAGACCAACCAACTCGAGTACTTCTGCCACTCGTTTCTTGATATGACGAGGTTTCTCACCAATAACTTCCATGGCATAAGCAACATTTTCAAAAGCTGTTTTCTTTGGAAGAAGTTTATAATCCTGGAAAACAACTCCAATGGAACGTCTCAAGAGTGGAACATCTTTCTTACGAAGTCGGGTTAAATCGAACTCTCCAACCTTCATAGAACCACTCGTTAATTTTTCTTCTTGGTAGAACAAGCGAATTAAACTTGATTTACCAGCACCAGAAGGGCCGACTAAGTAAACAAACTCCCCAGAGTTAACAGACAAATCAATGTGTCTAAGGGCTGTTGTTGACTTATCATACTTCTTAGTAACATCTTTTAATTCAATAAGAGCCATAATGTCAGTATTCAACTACTAAAGTAGCCGAACGTCTTCCTTTCATTGAGATAAAGTATCTAAATACTTAAAAATAGTATATCGTTACTATTCTTCCATACGCCACTTGAGGTAGGCATCGATGAAGCCTTCAATATCTCCATCCATTACCTTATCAACCTGGGCAACTTCATAGCCTGTACGGTGATCTTTAACCATGGTATATGGCGTGAAAACGTATGAGCGAATTTGGCTTCCCCAAGTGATTTCTTTCTTATCACCTTTCAAAGCATTCACTTCTTCTGCTTTCTTTTCTTGCTCCATTTGATAGAGCTTAGCTTGAAGCATCTTCATCGCACGGTCACGGTTCCCGTATTGTGTACGGTCAACCGTTGAAGCTACAACAATACCTGTTGGAATGTGGGTCAAACGCACACCTGTAGAAACCTTGTTGACGTTCTGACCACCAGCACCACCTGAGCGGAATGTATCCATCTTGATATCATCGTCACGAATCTCTACTTCAATGGTATCATCCAATTCAGGCATGACTTCCACTGATGTAAAAGAGGTATGACGACGTTTGGCAGAGTCAAATGGTGAAATACGAACCAAACGGTGGACACCCATTTCTGACTTGAGGAAACCATAAGCATTAGGTCCTTCAAAAGCAAGGGTTACAGATTTGATTCCAGCCTCATCACCCGCCTGATAATCCAAAGTTTCGACCTTGAAACCTTTGGCATTTCCATAACGTTGGTACATACGGAGCAACATATCAGCCCAGTCTTGAGCTTCTGTCCCACCAGAGCCTGGGTGAATTTCCAGGATCGCATTGTTATGGTCATAAGGTTCAGACAAGAGCAATGTCATCTCGTAACTTGTCATAATCTTATCAAGTTTTTCGAGTGTTTCTTCAAGCTCTTCTTGAACACTATCATCTTCTTCCAACATTTCTAAATAAAGCTCTGTCTCGTCAGAGAGTTCTTGCATATTGTTGAAAGTTTCGTATTTCATTTTTAGCTCATTTAACTCTTGTGAGGTCTTTTGAGCTGCAATATTATCATTCCAAAAATCTGGCTCAGTCATTCGGTTTTCGAGGAGTGCAATGTCCTCTTCCAAACGATCTAAGTCAAAGAGACCTCCCGAAGCTCACGAGCTTCTCTTGATTTTCAGAGATTTTTTGGCGAATTTCTGCCACTTCCATGGATAGGTTTCCTCCATTTTATAGTATTATGCTTAATTCTAGCATAAATCACTTAAATTTGCCATTTTGCACACACAAGCTCCCACTCTGCTTGGGATTCTTCATCCTTAGGTGACAGTTCCCTCATGTAATCTAACATAGCCTCATCGGGTTTCTTAACAATCTCACCGAGAGCCCAAATGGCAGTCGCCGTATGGATGGGATTATTATTCTTATCAATTATCTCCATCAGTTTGACAATAGCATTGCGATCATGTAAGTTGGCCAAGGCAATAATGGCATTACGTTGAAGAATATTCTTCCCTCGCCATGAACCGGCAATCATACCAAATTTCTCCTTAAAGGACTTATTGCTCAGCTCAAGAAATGGAAGCAATTCGGGCATGGCAAGCTCAGGATCTATGTCTGAAGCCAAAGGATTGTCGATACCTCTGTTATATGGACAGGAAATCTGACAAATGTCACAGCCATAGATAACAGTCTTTATTTTCTTTCGAAACTCCATATCCATCATCCCCTTATCTTGGGTCTGGAAGGATAGGCAACGACGGGCATTCATAGTCCCATCGCCAATGAGACAGGATGTCGGACAGGCATCCAGACAACGACGACAATCCCCACAGCCATAGTCTACTTCATGATCAGGTTCTATCTCTAGATTAGTGATAAGCTCACCGAGATACATGTAGGACCCGTATTCTTTCGAAATCACTAGTCCATTCTTTCCGATAAAGCCAATACCAGCTCGCTTAGCCACTGCTGTATCGACCAATGCTCCAGTATCCACCATACCTTTATATTCGAAGTTTTCCGTCAGTTTTTCAATGCCTTCTGCCAGGCGTTTTAGTTTGTCCTGCAAAACATAGTGATAATCTAGACCCCATGAATTTGGAGTGATTTTGCCACGCTTATATTCTGTTTTTTGGGGTTGTTGTGGCAGCTTATGCGGATAGGCAACTGCAATGGAAATGATGGTTTTAGCTGATTCCAAGGTCAACTTAGGATAAATACGCTCTTCAATATTTTTATGTTCAAAACCTGTTGTTCGCCCTTCTTCGACACCAAGTCGAAGGGATTTTTCCAGATAGGCGAAATCATCGGCGGTTGTAAAACCAATTTTTGAAATGCCAATCTCCTTGGCCATCTTTTGTATTTCTAATTTGATATCCATATTCTTATCATAATGAAATTGTAGTCTAAGGGCAAGTATTTTCCACCATCTTCATTTACAGACAAGCCTTAACCTTTTTGTTACAATGTTTCTATGACGAGACTTGCAGTAATGAGTGATTTACATATTGATATAAATCACTTTGAAACATATGAAATTGATACTCTTATAAAGTGCCTAAAAAATCAAGAGGTTAGCCATCTCCATATCGCTGGTGATATTTCTAACCATTATTTTATCGACACAAAACCTTTTCTACGAAAACTGTCTAAGGAGGTCAAGGTCACCTATAATTTAGGCAATCATGATATGCTTGATTTAGAAGATAACCTTATTGATAATCTTGATTTTCAGGTGATAAATTTAAGTAGTAAGACATTATTGGCTTTTCATGGGTGGTATGACTATTCCTATTCAGATGAAACGTTAGATAAGATTCTTAAACGTAAGAAACAACTTTGGTTCGACCGACGACTTAAACGATTGGGGACTGATCCTGATATCTGTCAAACTAGTCTTAAAAGGCTAGATAATGTCTTAAGTGAGTTAGACACTAGTAACCTTATAGTTGCCATGCATTTTGTTCCTCACAGCCGCTTTACCATGACGCATCAGCGTTTTGCACCTTTTAATGCCTACTTAGGCTCGGAAAAATTCCACCAGATTTTCGCCAAGCATGGCGTTAAAGATGTTGTTTTTGGTCATGCCCACCGCAGTTATGGGACGGTAACTATTGATGGCGTAACCTATCACTCGCGTCCTCTTGGATACCGACGAGAATGGGATTTAACCATCGACTTTGTTTCCAATCACCCTGAACTCAATCCTACTGGAACATGGAACCTCTCCAAACGTTACAACCTGGTCAAGAAACGGTCGGAGTTTTTAGAATATGAAAAAAAGGAACTGGCAAATGAGTTCCTTTCATCCATGACACTATTTGATTTGTAGAACGACTCTTTAGGAGTCGTTTTTTAGTCGGTGAAAAATCCCTGCTTTTGAAGGTCCTTCAAGGTATTCGCACGATTGGCAACGGATTGATCCATTGTCTTTGCAATCTGTGTTGTAAATTCATCAACTCTGTTATTGAGATCACGAAGGTCATAATACTCATGAACTTCAGCGTCGTAATTTTTTAGCTCCTCTAAGGGATGTTCTAAGTCTCGATAATAATTTTCCATATGGATGACGTGACGGGGTAAACGAGGTTTAAGCTGCGGTTCTTGATCTGGCCAACCAACTGCTAATCCTACTGCTGGATAGACATACTTTGGCAGTTTGAGAAGCTCTGAAAGTTTAGCGTTATCATTCAAGATACTACCAAGGTAAACTGTTCCCATACCTAAACTCTCAGCAGCTACTACCACATTTTGAGCAGCAATCATAGCATCCGAGAAGGCCGAAATAAAGCGTTCAGGACTACCTTGGACCAAGGCTTCAGCGCCTTTTGCCTCTGCAATCAGTGTGTTACGTCTTTGGTCCACAACAAATACAAAAAGATGCCCAGCATTTGGAATATAGGGTTGATTAGCAATCTCTGCAATTTCTTCCTTCAATGTTTCATCAGTAATACTGATAATCGAATAGGACTGTCTAAAATTACTCGTTGCTGTATGTCTTGCAACATCAACCAAAAGGTTAACTTCTTCTCGTGTCAAAGCTAGAGGTTTAAATTGACGGATGCTACGGTGATTGAGTTGTGTCTTAATAGTCTCGTTCATGGCCTTCTCCTTAACTTGTGATCATTTCTCTTCAATTATAAACAAGACTCCTCCTGAATTCAAGATGTGATAAGAAAAAGCCAGAGACCATTATCTCTGACTTTATGTCTTAAATAGCGTCCTTATCCTTACCAAGGGCACGTTGAATAGCTTTGACTAATTCAACCAATACCACAATCAAGAAAGAACCTACAATAACTGCAAGCCATTGTGTCAAACTAAGGTGTGACACATGGAAGAGGTTATTAAACCCAGGCACTACAATAGTTGCCATCAAAAGAACGAAGGCTACTGGAATTGCCCAGTTGAAAGTCTTGTTTCTAAAGAGACCAACTTTAAAGACTGATTGATACACAGATTTAACGTTAAAGGCATGGAGCAACTGGATTAATCCAAGTGTTGCAAAAGCCATTGTAAGGGCATCCGCATGAATTTCTGCTTGTGTATGGTGCTCTGGGAAAATAAGACCCCAACCATATACTGCAAGAACGAGGATAGTTTGGAAAACACCTTGATACATGATAGCACCGAAGACACCACCATCAAAGAAGTTCGATTGACGTCCACGAGGTTTATGAGTCATAATACCTGGCTCTGCTGGCTCAACACCAAGAGCGATGGCTGGAAGGGTATCTGTTACCAAGTTAATCCAGAGAAGGTGTACTGGTTGAAGCACATCCCAACCAAACAGTGTGGCAAAGAAGATAATAAAGACTTCGGCCATGTTGGCTGACAAGAGGTACTGGATTGATTTTTGAATATTTGAGAAGACCTTACGCCCTTCTTCTACGGCAACAATAATTGTCGCAAAGTTATCATCGGCAAGGACCATATCAGAAGCTCCCTTAGAAACCTCTGTACCTGTGATTCCCATACCGATACCAATATCAGCTGTTTTAAGTGATGGTGCATCATTAACCCCGTCACCTGTCATAGCAACAACCTTGCCATCATTTTGCCAAGCCTTGACGATACGAACCTTGTGTTCAGGAGACACACGCGCATAGACAGAGTACTGTTTGAAGACTTTCTGGAATTCTTCATCAGAAAGCTCATTAAGCTCAGCGCCAGTAAAGACATGATCTTCCGTATCATTTGGATCGATGATTCCAAGACGTTTGGCAATAGCTTCTGCCGTATCTTGGTGGTCACCTGTAATCATAATTGGACGGATACCCGCTTCTTTAGCGACACGAACAGCTTCTGCCGCCTCAGGACGTTCTGGGTCAATCATACCTACCAAGCCTGAGAAAATCAAATCAGACTCAACAACCTCAGATTCCAAGGTAGGAATATCATTCGTTGTCTTATAAGCCATCATCAAGACACGAAGAGCTTGTTTTGCCAAGTCCTTATTAGTCGCAAGGATAGCTTGTTTATCTTCATCCGTGATAGGACGAACCTCACCATTGATTTCAATACGAGTCACACGTTTGAGCAATTGGTCAGGCGCACCCTTGACGGCTACAAAGTATGTACCATCCGCTTCCTTATGGATAGTAGACATGAGTTTACGGTCAGAGTCAAATGGCAACTCTGCCACACGAGGCTCTGATTTCAAGACGTCACGAACATCAAAGTTGTGGTCCAAACCAAATTGAACAAGGGCTGTTTCCGTTGGATCCCCAATTAGCTTACCATCTGGGTCCACCTTGGTATCATTGGCAAAGTTCATAATACGAAGGGTTGTATTGTCAGCACCAAGTTCAGTAGTAGCGCTTTGCAATTGACCGTTTGTATAGACTTTTTCAACAGTCATTTGGTTCATGGTTAAGGTACCAGTCTTATCTGATGCGATAATCTCAGTTGAACCAAGAGTCTCAACAGCTGGCAATTTACGCACAATTGAATTGCGTTTGGCAAGAGTCGTTGTTCCAAGTGACAAGAGAATCGTTACAATGGCAGGTAAACCTTCAGGAATAGCTGCGACGGCAAGAGCAACAGCAACCATCAAACCTTCAAGGGGCTGTTCACCACGAATGAAGACACTAACCAAGAATGTCACTAAGGCAATAGCAATAATAAGATAAGTCAAAGTCTTAGACAATTGCTCCAAGCTTTGCTTCAACGGCGTTTGTGATTCGTCCGCATTAGCTAGCATATCAGCAATCTTACCAACTTCAGTATACATACCAGTATTGGTAACCACTCCAGTACCACGACCGTAAGTAACGTTTGAGTTTTGGTACCCCATATTCACACGGTCACCAATTCCGGCTTCTGCTTCAACCGTCTCAGTAATATCCTTTTCAACTGGAACGGATTCACCGGTAAGGGCTGCTTCTTCAATCTTAAGTGAGGCAGCTTCGAGCAAACGCATATCCGCAGGGACAACATCACCAGCTTCAAGCAAGACGATGTCTCCGGGAATCAACTCGCGTGAATCAATTTCAACCACATTGCCATCACGACGCACACGAGCCAGAGGACTTGACATGTTTTTAAGAGCTTCAATAGCCGCTTCTGCTTGCCCCTCTTGATAAACACCAAAGGCTGCATTCAAAACAACAACGGCTAAAATAATGCAGGCATCGGTCAGACCATGCATACCTTCTGTAATAACAGAAAGTGCGGCTGCGACAAGCAAGATGATAATCATCAAATCTTTAAACTGATCGATGAATTTTGACAAAAGGCTGCGTTTTTCACCTTCATCCAACTCGTTATAGCCATAGGCATCCAATCGTTCCTTGGCTTGTGCAGTAGACAAACCATCAATGGAAGTGTCCAAGCTTTTTAGGACTTCTTCCTCTCCTTGTGTATAAAACAAGGCTTTACTTTGTTCTTTCAACAAAATAATCTCCTCCTTCTCTATAGGGAAAAATGGCTAACAAGACTCTTTTTATATAAAAAATTTTACAAAAAGAGACTTGTTTAATTAAAAACAAGTCTCGCTGTTTAAGAATATGCCGGAAATCTAAAATTTCGTAATGACGACATAATCGCAACTGTTAATCAAATCTCATGATTAAAGTCGCCTGCTACTCCCTTATTTGTACTTTACATTTTATCATAAATTATTCTTTATTCAAGCAAAATGATTCTATTTTTTCAAAAATTAAAACCAAGAAACTTCTAATTCATAATCAGCAAAAACGTCTTCTGTTTCTGGATGTTTCAATTGATAATGAATATCAACTGTTTGGCCATTCGGGTCATGGGCGAATAGACTAGTATCTGTCAGAAAATGCTGGGTACCAAGTGGTGTCGGTATGTGGACCAAGGCAGGGACCTTAGCCGAAAAACGCATAATGGATTTAGGATTAGAAAAGCGTGTCATCACTAGCTCATCCTGATTCAACTTAATAACCACTTTTTCTTTCTCGGAATTATGGTGAACAAGATAAGTAAAGTCTCCTTTTTCCATAACCTCACAAGTGTGGATTTCTTCGATAATCTCCGTTTGATCGCCTACTTTTATTTTGTTTTTAATTTTAATTTCCATTAAGTATTCCTTTCTGTTCTAAAACTATTTTTCTACTTAAGATAATAGCAACTCTATACTAAAAGAGAGTATCAGTATTGCGTCTACCATTTCTATTTCAAGTAAACCACCTGGGTTTGTTTGACAAAGCCGATATTTTCATACAAACGTTTGGCTCCAATATTACTATCTTCTACTGCAATTTGAAAGGGCTTGTCGTTATGCGCAATGAGTTGATTGACGACTGATTTTGCCAGATAGCTGCCATAGCCCTGTCCACGATAAGCTTCAGCAATCGCAAGTCCATAGAGGTAGTTGCTATTCCCAGATAAATCGACCGTACAAACTCCAATGACCTGAGCTTCTTCGAGGAGAATGTAAAGTAGGCCATCGGAATCCTTCAAGGCCTCTGTAATGTATCTGCGACTCACATCGAGCGTTTCCTCTGGATCAGAAAAGGCTTGGTGGTGGAGTTGGGCAATTTCATCTAGGTAAGAAGGTTCAGCTAAGAGCACCTTGACATCTGAACGAGAATCCAGAGCATATGGTGTTTTATCTCGTCCTAGCCAGGTTTCGGTCTCTTCATCCTCAACCACCCCCCAATGACTTGCCAGATTAGGATGACGATCTAGAAAAACACGCTCTGACTGAAAGGTCACTGATCGAATAGGGTAAGGTGCCATATCTTTTTCAAAGCTTCTATACATAGCACGACCAACCCCCTGACGACGATGACTCGGATCCACAAGGATGCTTACTTCAACGTCTTCGTCATCCGCATAAACCGTTAATAAACCAAGCAACTCTCCCTCTTGATAATAGAGGAAAAAGGCCGGCATATTGGGATCAAAATTAAGCATATTGGAGAGATAAGGTTCTCGAAAGGTTTGGTCATAGGCTTGACAGCTAGCAATCAATGCTTTTGCTGCCTTTCGTTCTTTTTCCGTCAATTGGTTGGTTGCTCGAATCACTCTTGTCTCTCCTTTATTTATCTGACCTTATTTTACCAATTAAAAAGCATTTGGGCAATTTTTACCTAAACTACTTTTTTAAAGAGGCAATAATACTTTTCTCAGGAAGAACTATGACAAAGCGCCTAAATTTTAGTAAAATAGAAGGGAAACTAACTAAATGAAACAGGTAATTATTATGTCTATTAAACTTATTGCAGTTGATATTGATGGAACGCTTTTAAATAGCCAACGTCAAGTTACACCGGAAGTCTTTCAAGCCATTCAAGATGCCAAGGCTGCTGGTGTAAAGGTTGTTATCGCGACTGGTCGTCCTATTCCTGGGGTGCTTCCTCTTCTTGAAGAACTTAACCTCAACCAAGACGGAGATTATGTTATCACCTTCAATGGTGGGCTTGTCCAAGAAACTTCTACTGGTAATGAATTAATTCGTGAGACACTCTCATACGAAGACTACCTTGACATTGAAGTTTTAGCTAACAAGCTTGGTGTTCATTCTCACGCCATTACTAAAGATGGTATCTACACAAGTAATCGCAACATTGGACGCTACACGGTTCATGAGTCTACACTTGTTCATATGCCGATTTACTATCGTACACCTGAAGAGGTAGCTGACAAGGAATTCGTTAAGGCCATGTATATCGATGAACCTGAAATTCTTGATGCAGCTATTGCTAAACTTCCACAGGAATTTTATGACCGCTATACCATTGTAAAATCAACACCATTTTACCTAGAAATTCTCAAGAAAACAGCCAACAAAGGGATTGCTGTAACCCATCTTGCTGAGAAACTCGGTCTTTCTAAAGAAGAGACTATGGCTATCGGTGATGAAGAAAATGACCGTGCTATGCTTGAAGTCGTCGGCTCTCCTGTTGTTATGGAAAATGGTAATCCTGAATTGAAGAAAATTGCGAAACACATCACAAAATCAAATGATGAATCTGGTGTCGCTTACGCTATTAGAAAGTGGGTTCTAGAATAATATGTATACCTATAAAACTGGACTCAGTACTTCTGAGCATGACCGCTTTGTTATAGACAGTCCTCAAACGAATTTATTACAGAGTAGTTCATGGGCAAAAATCAAAGATAGTTGGGGAAATGATCGCCTTGGTTTCTACCAGGACGGTAATCTCGTTGCTGTCGCTAGTATCCTTATTCAGCCACTCCCTCTTGGCTTTTCTATGATTTATATCCCTCGTGGACCTATTATGGACTATCAAGATAAAGAGTTGCTCGCCTTTGTTATGGCTTCGCTTAAAAAATATGCCAAAACAAAGCGTGCCCTCTTTGTGAAATTTGACCCTAGCCTCTTTGTGACTAAAAACTTGATTTCACAAGAAGCTGAAATCCGTAAAGAGACTATGGCAATTGCCAAAGACATCCAAGCTCTTGGTATTGAATGGACAGGCCTCACTGAAGATATGGCTGAGAATATCCAACCTCGCTTCCAGGCTAATATCCATAAGGAAGATTTCACTGAGGAACAACTCTCTAAGAGTACCAAGCAGGCTGTTCGTACTGCTCGAAATAAGGGGATTTCAGTCCAATTTGGTGGTACTGAACTTCTGGAACAATTCGCATCTTTGATGAAGAAGACAGAGGCCCGTAAGAACATCCACCTTCGTGGCATTGATTATTATGAAAAGTTGTTGACTACCTACCCAGAATCTTCTTATATTACACTTTCAACTCTTGATTTACCAGCTCGTCTCAAAGACCTCAATAAGCAACTCGAAAAGAACATTGCTGATGCAGCTAAGTTCACTGAAAAAACTAAACCAGGAAAAATCGAGAACAATAAACAAGAGCACAAAAGACTTAAAGAGGAAATTGACTTTCTTCAAGAAAAAGTTGATGCTGGAAATAAGACGGTCCCACTCTCTGGTACACTCGTTCTTGAATTTGGCAAGACGTCTGAGAATATCTATGCAGGAATGGATGAAGACTACCGTCGTTATCAACCAGCTATCCTGACATGGTATGAAACAGCTAATCACGCTTTCGAGCGTGGTGCTGAGTGGCAAAACATGGGAGGAATAGAAAATTCACTAGATGGTGGCTTGTATAATTTCAAGTCCAAATTTAACCCACGTATTGAACAATTCATTGGAGAATTCAACCTTCCAGTTAGCCCTCTTTACGGACCAGCCAATTTTGCCTATAAACTCCGTAAGAAATTACGTAGCAAACATTAATAATATATAAAATGAGACTCCATCTTGGAAGTCTCATTTTTTGATGATATCTTAGTCTTTATCAGGAATAACCTTAAATAAATAATAGGTGATGAAGACTGTCAAGCAAAAAAGTCCGATTTTCACCCAAAGTATAGGTGCAAAAAAGATTGAAATTCCCATCAAAACATAGATTTGAATGATAATCTTTTTCTTTCGTTCTTTGGCAATTGATTTGGTTTCTCTAAAATCGGCTACATAACTTTGATATAGCTTAGTATGATATAACCATTTCTCAAAACGTTTAGAACTTCTAGCAAAGCAAGCAATGGCTAAAAGTAGAAAAGGTGTTGTGGGTAAGATTGGAAGCGGAATTCCAAGAATTCCCAAACCTAACGACAACATTCCTAGAGAGAGATAAATTACTTTCATGAATACTTTCCTTTTAAAAAGCTGCACTAAACGCATTAGTGTAGCTCTTTTGCTATGTTTTAAATATCTGTCAGTGGTGTCGCTGTGTCTGGTGAGGTATCATAAACCTTGAAGTCAGTTCCAACACCAAAGTCAGCACGTGCCAGCTGATTTTCCATCGTCATGTGGGCCAACTCCTTGATATTATTTTCTTTAGAAAGGTGACCCAAGTAGATCTTTTTAGTTTTGTTACCTATGGTACGAATCATAGCATCCGCTCCATCTTCATTACACAAGTGACCTTGATCAGAGAGGATACGTTGCTTAGTTGACCAAGGATATGAACCTGCTCTGAGGATTTCAATATCATGATTGGACTCAATCAGATAGCCATCAGCATTCTCAATAATACCTGCCATGCGATCAGAAACATAACCCGTATCCGTCAGCATGACAAAACTTTTTCCATCTTTCATAAAGCGATAGAACTGTGGATCAATAGCATCGTGACTAACTCCAAAAGACTCAATATCAATGTCTCCAAAGGTCAGAAGCTTGTCACGAGAAAAAACATGTTTCTGGCTATTATCAATCTTGCCAAGCATATTTTTACTATCCATAATTTGCCAGGTTTTCTCATTGGCGTAGATATCCATGCCATATTTACGAGCTAAAACGCCTACACCATGGATGTGATCCTTGTGTTCATGAGTAACTAAGATAGCATCCAGATCACTCGGATTACGATCGATTTCAGCTAGCAAACTTGTGATTTTCTTACCAGACAAACCAGCGTCCACAAGAATCTTCTTTTCTGGAGTCTCCAAATAAAAGGAATTACCAGTTGACCCTGAAGCCAAAATACTATATTTAAACCCTAAATCTGAGGTCATTTCTACTACATCTCCCATTCATCAACCATCATGGCATCCTTGTCATATGGAAGCACAATTGTAAAAGTTGAACCCTTACCATACTCACTCTTAGCCCAAATAAAGCCCTTATGTTGTTTAATAATTTCTTTTGCAATGGACAAGCCAAGACCAGTTCCACCCTGAGCACGACTTCTAGCCTTATCAACACGGTAAAAACGGTCAAAAATTAACGGCAAATCCTTCTTAGGAATACCCAAACCTTGGTCAGAAATAGAAACAATCAACTGTGAATCAGTTGTCTTCATAGACACTGTAATCTTACCACCATCAGGCGAATACTTGATAGCATTATTAAGAATATTATCCACGACCTGGGTCATCTTATCTGTATCAATCTCCACCCAAATCGAGTTTACCGGATAATCTCGAATAATTTCGTAAGTTTTACCTGTATTGGTTTCTTGGCTCTTAATCTGATCGAAACGATTCAATATATAGGTCATGAAGGCCGTGAAATTAGTCATTTCAACGTCAAGGTTGGTACTCTTATTGTCAATACGAGACAGTGCCAAGAGGTCAGAAATCATTCGCATCATACGATTGGTCTCATCCAAAGAAACTTTGATAAAGTTAGGGGCAATTTCTTCGTCAAGAGCACCATCATCAAGTGCCTCCAAATAAGATTTTACAGAAGTCAAAGGTGTACGCAACTCATGACTAACGTTTGATACAAAGAGTCGGCGTTCCCGTTCTTCTTTTTCCTGCTCAGTGGCATCGTGAAGGACGGCAACCAGACCTGAGATAAAACCAGATTCTTTACGAATAAGGGCAAAGTTAACGCGTAGGGTCACAAACTCATCGTTGGCATCTCGACGAGACAAATGAATCTCAGGAGTCTTAGATAACAATTCATTATAAGTATAGGGATTTTCGCCATCTAATAAATCTAAAATGGACATCTGTGTCGCTGTTTCAAAATCTAGATTCAACAAACGCTGAGCTGTGCTATTAATCATGGTAATTTGACCACGTCGATTAGTCGCAATGACTCCATCACTCATATAAGAGAGGACTGATGATAAGCGGTTTTTTTCCTGGGCTAGATTTTCATGCGTCAAACGAAAAACGTCCGATAAATCATTCAAGCTGTCAGCTAGCTCTAAAAGCTCTGAATCACCCTTTAAGCGTAACTCCTCATTATAGTTACCTGCCATTAGGGACTTGACTCTCTTGGTCAACTTTCGAATATTTTTGACTCGTCGATAATCACGATAAGCAAGAAAAATAAAGTAGAAAGCCACAAAAAGGAGCGTAAAGAGTAAGGCTAGTTCAAAGCTTGTGATGTTTAAGCCAATACTAGTCATAATTCTTCATATAATAACCAACACCACGACGCGTCAAAATATATTCAGGACGACTAGGTGTGTCTTCAATTTTTTCACGGAGACGACGAATGGTTACGTCAACCGTACGAACATCACCAAAATAGTCATAACCCCAAACAGTTTCAAGCAAATGTTCACGCGTCATCACTTGTCCCATATGAGTTGCCAAATGGAAAAGCAACTCAAATTCACGGTGTGTGAGTTCGACTTCATTTCCACGTTTTTTAGCAACAAATGCATCTGGAACAATAATCAACTCACCAATTGAAATCTCCTGCTTGCCTAAGTTAGAGCTTTCTTCTGCTGCTGTTTCAATAGTCTCTGTACGACGCAAGTGAGCTTTGATACGTGCCAACAATTCACGATTAGAAAATGGTTTCGTCACATAGTCATCTGCCCCAATTTCTAGCCCGATAACCTTATCAAACTCGCTATCCTTAGCTGAAAGCATGATAACTGGTGTATGACTTGTCTTTCGAATTTCCTTAGCAACTTCTAAACCATCTAGTTCAGGCAGCATCAAGTCCAGGATGACCAAGTCTGGTTTTTCAGCTTCAAACTGCTCCAATGCTTCACGACCATCAAAAGCCGTAACCACTTCATAACCCTCTTTAGTCAGATTAAACTTGATGATATCCGAAATTGGTCTTTCATCATCAACAACAAGAATTTTTTTCATATAAACACCTCATCGGTTTTCTTAAGTCATTCAATTTTGTAAAGTAAAAAACTTTACATATCAAACATATTATACCAAAAAATAGGTTAAGGACCAAGTTTCTACTATAGATATTAAGCTAATATACAAGCTTTCCTTGTTTTTTGAGATACCTTTGCTATGTGTAATCGGTTAAAAAACGAACCTTATGATTGAATTTTCAAACATTTTTGACATTTTCCTACATATATAGTAAAATACACTCTTGTTATTACATATATTAATGTAAAATTTTTGGAGGCTCTTATGGCACTTATCGAATTTAAAAATGTTAATAAATACTACGGAGATTATCATGCACTTCGTGATATCAATCTAGAAATTGAAAAAGGACAAGTTGTGGTTCTCTTGGGACCTTCTGGGTCTGGGAAATCTACCCTTATCCGTACAATCAACGCCTTGGAATCCATTGATAGCGGTACGCTTATCGTTAACGGACATAATGTGACGGAAGCTTCTGCCAAAGATTTGGTTGAGCTTCGTAAGGAAGCGGGTATGGTATTCCAACACTTTAACCTCTACCCGCACAAAACCGTTCTTGAAAATGTAACATTGGCACCAATCAAGGTTCTTGGAATCAGTAAGGCAGACGCCGAAAAGACTGCTGAAAAATTCCTTCGCTACGTTAACATGTGGGACAAAAAAGATTCATACCCTGGTATGCTTTCTGGTGGACAAAAACAACGTATCGCAATTGCCCGTGGTCTTGCCATGAATCCTGAGCTCTTGCTCTTTGATGAACCAACGTCAGCCCTTGACCCAGAAACTATCGGTGACGTGCTTGCGGTTATGCAAAACCTTGCCAAAGGTGGCATGAACATGGTTGTCGTAACCCACGAAATGGGCTTTGCCCGTAGTGTGGCTGACCGTATCATTTTCATGGCTGAAGGTCAAGTTCTTGTAGACACTACGGATGTGGATGGTTTCTTTGACAATCCAACTGAACCTCGTGCGGTTCAATTCCTTTCTAAGATTATCGACCACAACTCTGATCGTGTCCAAGTGGACGCCTAAGGAGGACTTATGTTAATCAAGAAACTTAGTCGCATTTTAGCTATCTCTGTTATAGCTTTTCTAGCAGTTCTCCTCTGGAACACTAAAAGTAGTCAGGCAGATGAAAGCAGTAAACTACTCAATAGTGCTGCAATTCAAAAAATTGTCAAAAAAGGGACTCTAAACGTTGGTGTCAAACAGGATGTCCCAAACTTTGGTTACTATTCAGCCGAAACTAATACCTATCAAGGGATGGAAATTGACCTCGCTAAGAAAATTGCCAAAGAACTTAAGGTTAAGGTGAATTTTACAGCGGTTACCCCACAAACTCGTGAAGCCCTTATGGATAACGGAACTATTGACATGCTTATCGCTACTTATACCATTACAGATGAGCGTAAGGCTTCATATGCCATGTCAAATCCTTACTACTACGACCAAATCGGTTTCCTCGTTCAAACCAAATCTGGCTATAAGAAACTTTCTGACCTAAACGGTAAAACTATTGGAGTGTCTCAAGGGTCATCTGCCAAAGCTGCTGTTGAAGAGTACGCTTCAGCTAATAACCTTAAGTTTGACTACGTTCAACTTGGATCTTATCCTGAGTTAGCCGTATCACTCTATGCTTACCGTATTGACGCCTTTGCTGGTGATAAATCAATCTTGTCAGGTTACGAAAGTGATAAAACCAAGATCCTTGATGAAGGTTTCAAAACACAAGAGTACGGTATTGCTTCAAGTAAGTCTAACCAAGAGTTGATTGATTATACCAACGATTTGATTGCTAAATGGCAAAAAGATGGTAGCCTTCAAAAACTCTACGATAAGTATCACTTGAAACCAGCTAAGGCTGAAGATAAATAGAAAGGAGTCCTGAATTTATGTATCTTTTAACTGAAACGGCTAGTCCTTTCGCTCTTGAACGTTGGGCTGCTTTCTTCGCTAACTTTGGGCAATTTGCCAAAGGTTTCTTTTACACCCTTGGCATTTCAATTGGTGCCTTGATTGTAGCTCTTCTTCTTGGGCTTATCTTTGGAGCTATGAGTTCGACTCACAACAAGGTCCTTCGTGGCATTTCACGTGTTTATGTCGAAATCTTCCAGAACACACCCTTGCTTGTGCAATTCGTGGTTGTCTTCTATGGGATTTCAATCTTGACTGATGGTCATGTCATGATTCCAATTTCATTGACAGCTATCCTTTGTGTGGGTGTCTACACAGGAGCCTATATCTCTGAAATTATTCGTACAGGTATCGAGGCAGTTCCTAAAGGTCAAACCGAAGCCGCTTTGTCTCAAGGATTCACCTACGCTGATACCATGCGTATCATCATCTTGCCTCAAGCAGTCCGTACTATCTTGCCACCATTGACTAACCAAGTGGTTAACTTGATCAAAAACACTTCTACAGTTGCCATCATCTCTGGGGCAGATATCATGTTCACGGCTAAGGCTTGGGCTTATGATACCACTAACTATGTGCCGGCCTTTGCTGGGGCTGCCTTCCTCTACTTTATCATGTGTTTCCCTCTAGCTACTTGGGCACGTCGTAAAGAAGAAGAGAATAAGAAAGCTTACTAAGGAGGTCCACTATGTCAGAAGTTTTATCAGCTACTAACCTTAAATTCTTGGCACAAGGGATGTGGACGACTCTTTACTTGTCTTTCTTCATCATCGTGCTATCTACCCTGTTCGGAACTATTCTGGCGGTAATGCGTAACGGAAAGAATCCTATCCTTCGTTGGATTGCTTCTATCTACGTTGAGTTCGTCCGTAATGTTCCTAACTTGCTTTGGATTTTCATTATCTTCCTGGTCTTCCAACTCAAGTCAACCGCTGCAGGGATTACCTCTTTCACGGTCTTTACTTCAGCTGCCTTGGCGGAAATCATTCGTGGGGGATTGAACTCTATTGACCATGGCCAAACGGAAGCCGGCTTGTCTCAAGGATTTAACAACAAACAAATCTTTATTTACATCATCTTCCCACAAGCTATTCGTAAGATGTTGCCATCTATCATCTCTCAATTCGTAACAGTTATCAAGGATACTTCTTTCCTTTACTCTGTTATCGCCTTACAAGAATTGTTTGGTAAGAGTCAGATTTTGATGGGTGGTTACTACGAACCTAGTCAAATCTTTACCTTATA
>NZ_JACLQJ010000013.1:0-61568 GCF_016648665.1 Streptococcus sp. 23.2 | reverse complement strand
GTGCTAAATATAGTACAAATAGAGGAGACTAATTAATGTTTGAACCGAAAATACGGATAAATATTTTTAAAGATAGTTTATGGGAACTGAAGACTATAGTAAATTTTGTACTTGAAATTGGTACAGGAAAAAGTGAATATATAATTAATGATTATTCTATAAAAAATTCTTTTCCGATATTGGGGTCAACTTCTATTATTGGATTTGATAATTCTTTTGATTATTCTGGTGATTTTATTTTAACTGCTAGAGTTGGAGCGAATGCAGGAGAGATTTATAAATATTCTGGAGAAGCAAAAATAACAGATAATACAGTTTATATAAAATCAAATTGTTTGGATTATTTATATTATTCATTACTGCATTATAATCTTAAAAGGTTATCTTTTGGTACAGGACAACCATTAATTAAGACTAGTGAATTAAAAAAGATAAAGATATTTTTCCCAAGTTCATTAGAACAAACTGCTATCGGCACCCTCTTCCGCACCCTCGACGACCTTCTGGCTAGCTACAAGGACAATCTTGCTAACTATCAATCTCTCAAGGCGACCATGCTCTCTAAGATGTTTCCAAAAGCTGGACAGACTGTTCCTGAGATACGTTTGGATGGATATAAAGGTGAGTGGGACCTAATCAAGTTAGGTGATTTTTGTGATTTGATTACAAAAGGAACTACGGGAAAATCGCAATCAGAACAAGGAAAGGTTAACTTTGTTAAGGTTGAAAACTTAAAAGATAATGAAATCTATCCTATTGTTAAAATTTCAGAGGAAGAGCATTTCGGAAGTTTGAAGAGATCTATACTGTATGAAGGAGATATATTGTTTTCGATTGCGGGTACTCTTGGTAGAACTGCAATTGTTAAAAATAATATTCTTCCAGCTAATACAAATCAAGCTCTTGCAATTATTAGAGGGTACAAATTAGATGCATATTTTTTGTTAGTAGTATTATCTGGGGAAGTTGTGAAAGATTATATCCGAAAAAACCCCACAGTAGGTGCACAACCAAATCTGTCCTTAGAACAAGTTTCTTCTTTAAAAATAAAAATACCATCTTTAGAAGAACAACAAGCCATCGGCGCCTATTTCTCTAACCTTGATAACCTCATCAACTCTTACCAAGATAAAATTTCTCAGCTAGAAACACTCAAAAAGAAACTCTTGCAAGATATGTTTATCTAACCTTCAAAAATTCCCTTTATCAGCATCCATAAGCACAGCCTTTTTCGAATAGTATAAGTGAGCCCCTTTGATTCTTTCAAAGGGTGTTCCTTAGTATTTAATAACTTAAAAGTATTTACTTTTAATAACTTTAGAGTTATAATAAGTTCGAAAAGGGGTTGCTTTGTGCACGCTATTTATTTTTATAAGGACAAACAAGGGAATCAACCGGTCTTGGACTACATGAGGAAGCTAGCCGTAACGATAGCAAGGACAGTCGGATCAAACTCAACAAGCTCAACGACTATATTGAACTGTTGAGCCAGCATGGAACTCGTGCTGGCCAACCCTACATCAAGCATCTGGATGCGGAAATCTGGGAGTTGAGACCCTTGCGGGATCGGATTTTATTCGTGGCTTGGCTGGATGGGAGCTTTGTCCTACTGCATCCTTTTGTCAAAAAGACGCAAAAGACACCCAGACGAGAGATCGAAAAAGCCAAGCGAGAGTTGCAAGATTTGAAGGAAAGAGGGCTAAGAGATGAAGAATAGTGCCATCGGCAGCAATTGGAAAGATGTGAGAGCAGAGCTCTTCACCAAGGAAGAAATCCTGGAAAGTGATTTGCGGGTCGCGATTATGACTGAGCTCATCGAGGCTCGGCATGAAAAGGGCATTAGCCAAAAGAAACTAGAAGAACTTAGTGGGGTCAGTCAACCGGTCATCGCTCGGATGGAGACAGGAAAGACCAGTCCTCAATTGGACACGGTTTTGAAAGTCTTAGCCAGTCTGGGCAAGACCCTCGCTGTCGTCCCACTGGAACAAGAAAAGGTCTAAAAGAAATCAGAAAGAATTATTATGGAAACAACACAAACCTCCCAGTCGCTTTATCAAGCCCTGTGGAACTCAGCGGATGTGCTCCGCTCTAAGATGGATGCCAACGACTACAAGTCTTATCTCTTGGGCATGGTCTTTTACAAGTATTTGTCGGACAAGATGCTCTTTTTCGTGGCAGAGACCATGGGGGAAGAAACAGAAAGCTTGGAAGAGGCACTGGCAGTCTATCGTAAATACTACGAGGACGAGGAGACTCACGAGGACCTCTTGACAGTTATCACTGATGAGATGAGTTATGCCATTCATCCTGACTTGACCTTTACGGCCTTAGTGGAGCGAGTGAACGATGGAAGCTTTCAGTTAGAGGACTTGGCTCAGGGCTTCCGTGATATTGAGCAGAGTGACGAGCTTTATGAAAACCTTTTTGAAGATATCGACCTCTACTCTAAGAAACTTGGAGCGACTCCTCAAAAGCAAAATCAAACGGTTGCGGCTGTGATGAAAGAGTTGGCAGTCCTAGATGTGGCAGGTCATGCTGGTGATATGTTGGGGGATGCTTACGAGTACTTGATTGGTCAGTTTGCGACGGATTCGGGTAAAAAAGCTGGTGAGTTCTATACACCGCAACCTGTTGCCAAGCTCATGACTCAGATTGCCTTTTTAGGTCGTGAGGACAAGCAAGGCTTTACCCTTTATGATGCGACTATGGGGTCAGGATCGCTCTTGCTTAATGCCAAACGCTATTCACGTCAACCACAGACAGTGGTTTACTTTGGTCAAGAGTTGAACACCTCAACTTATAACCTGGCACGTATGAACATGATTCTGCACGGTGTGCCGATTGAAAACCAGTTTTTACACAACGCTGATACCTTGGATGAAGATTGGCCAACCCAAGAGCCGACTAACTTTGACGGTGTTCTCATGAACCCGCCTTATTCAGCCAAGTGGTCTGCAAGCTCAGGTTTCATGGATGACCCCCGATTCTCACCATTTGGGAAACTAGCACCTAAGTCTAAGGCTGATTTTGCCTTCCTCTTGCATGGTTACTATCACTTGAAGCAAGACAATGGTGTTATGGCCATCGTTCTACCTCATGGGGTGCTCTTCCGTGGTAACGCCGAAGGGACTATTCGTAAGGCTTTGTTAGAAGAGGGTGCCATTGATACGGTTATCGGTCTGCCTGCTAATATTTTCTTTAATACCAGTATTCCGACAACGGTTATCATTCTCAAAAAGAACCGCACCAATCGTGATGTTTATTTTATCGATGCCTCTAAGGAGTTTGATAAGGGGAAAAATCAGAACATCATGACAGATGCCCATATTGAAAAGATTCTCAATGCCTATAAGAGCCGTGAGGATATGGACAAGTTTGCCCATCTGGCTAGTTTTGAAGAGATTGTGGAAAATGACTACAACCTTAATATCCCTCGCTATGTGGATACCTTTGAGGAAGAAGAAGTGGAGCCCTTGACCGAGATTGTGGCTAAGATTAATCAGACCAATGCGACGATTGAAAGTCAGACAGCCTCCCTTCTTGATATGCTTGGTCAGCTTCATGGAACGACCAAAGAAGCAGACGCAGAACTCAAGGCTTTTGTGAAAGCATTTAAGGGGTAGTTGCAAGCTTTCATTTACTTTTTCCGAATAGTAGAAGTAGAGGGGCCAACCCTCTATTTTTTCTTAAGGAGAGGTAAATGGAAAAAAGACACAAGCATGTCTCACCGACCTTGGATATCATGGCTAAGAAGATTTTTAGCCTGCCTGAGGTGACGGTGGCTTTTATTCGAGATATTTTGGATTTGGATGTTGTGGATGCTCAGATTTTGGAGGGGACACAGCTTCATAAAAAGGACTTTGACGAGGATGAGCTCTTTTCAACCTCGGTGGATGTTTGGGCTAAGTTGAATGATGGAACTGAGGTTATCATTGAGATTCAGGTGCGTAAGCAGCATTATTTTCTCAATCGTTTTCATTATTATTTGGCTAACCAGCTGGTGGAAAATGTGCAACAATTACGCCAACAAGGACAGACGCATAAGATGTACGAGCAGATGAAGCCAGTCTATGGCATAGCTATCTTGGAGAAGACCTTGTTGCCAGATGAGGAGTCCCCGATTAATACTTATTGGATGGCCAATAGTCGGACGGGCAAGCCTTTGTATTCTTTCTATAAGGATGGGAAACGGCAAAACCTTCTTCAGATTGCCTTTTTAGAGTTGGATAAGTATAATAAAGATAAGCATATCAGGGATGAAGGGCGGCAGTGGCTAGAGTTTTTTGGAAATCTCCCATTTTCCAAGGCACCTAGTCAAGCGGTCACGCATGCCGATTCATTACTGGATTCATCCAGCTGGACACAGGAGGAAAAGGCGATGATTGATGAACGCATACGTATTCAAGAAAATTATGACATGACTATGGAAACAGCTATCGATGAAGCACGTGAAGAAGGCATAGAGAAAGGGTTAGAGCAGGGACTAGAACAAGGCTTGGAGCGAGGTCGCCATGAGGGACAACTAGAACTGATTCGTAAGATGCTGTCAAAAGGTCTATCTCTAGAAGTAGTATCAGATGTGACTGGTCTGTCACTTGAAGAACTAGAGGCAATGTTATCGTAAAATCTTGTTAGGTTAGTTATTTTTTTGAAAAATAAGAGGCAGATTTTTGTCTCTTTTTTATTTTTTTGATGTTTAACATTTGTAATACTAAAACATTCGGAAAATAATACTTTGAAGCGTAAAATTAAAAAAGACTGTCAAACGTTTGACAGAAATCTGAGAAAACAAATTTAAAACATTTTGATTGTTTTGCCTGATAACTCTTGCTAAATAAGCCTTTATGGAAATTCAGAGTTTTTTCTTTCTTACACGTGAAAGAAATCACCTTTTTGTGCGACATTTTTAGACTGTAATTTAGACGTGATTGACTGAACTTTCTAATATGACAATTTTGTTAAGGCCTTGTTAAAATGGATAGCCTAGCCTTTTTTTTTACTTTTTCATCCCTTATAATTTATTTTGGTTTGTTTTTAATAAGAAAAACAACAGCATTATTAACAATCTTTAATGTGAGGGAATCTTTATTTTCTTTCAAAGGACGGCTTGGTCCTATGATAGAGAGATTGTGAAAAAAAGTATCAGGAGAATAGACTTGTTTAAAGAAAGAAAAACGAAACCAAAGTACAGCATCCGTAAATATTCTATTGGCGCAGCATCAGCTTTGATTGGCTTTATGGCTCTTGCTAATGGGCAAGCTGCTCAGGCTGATGAGGCACAATCGATTAGTGATTTGACTGATGCCTCAAATCAGGCACAGACACCTCAAACAGCCTCAACGGCACAATTGGCGACTTCCGAACCAGCATCAGTTGAGACTGTGCAAGCGTCACAGCCTGCCAATATTATGCCAGCTCAGCCACAGGTTACCACTGTTCAAGCGGCTGAACAGACTCCGACCATTGATCAATTAGTTGAGGCAAGTAACCCACAAACTCAAGAAACTTCAGCAAATGTCTTAACCAATGCGACTGAGGACCAAGGTCAAGGCAAGGAGTACAGCACAGATGGTTACGGTGCAAAAATGCCTTATACGACTCATGAGGCAGAAAATGCAAGTGTTGAAAATGGTGCTACAATCCAGCAGTCAACGGACATGGAATCTACGGCTGTGGAAGCGACTAACCAAACTTATGTTGAACTTCCTAAAAAGGATGCGGCAGTTACTTTCAATGTCACTGAGCCAGCCAATGCTTTGAATGTGCGTTATACAATACCTGATGGTGCATCAGGTCAGTTGGATGTGCAGGTCAATGGTTCAAGCGTTGGTAATCTTGATTTGTCATCTCACTCAGCATGGCAGTACCTTAAAGGGGACCATGAGTATGATCAAGCCATTGATGGTTCAAGTGCACGTTTTCGTTTTGATGAGACACGTCTTCTCCTAAAGGATATCCAATTGAAATCTGGAGATAAGATTTCTCTAGTTAAAAAGAAAGATGACAATGTCCCTTACGGTATTGACTTTATTGAGCTAGAACAGGCTCCAGCGCCTGTTGCCCAAGGTGAAAATAGTATCAGTATCGTGGATAAGGGTGCATCTGCCAATGATGATAGTGACGACACAGCTGCCCTACTTGCGGCTGTGGAAGAAGCTAAAGCCAGCGGAAAATCTGTCTATATTCCAGAAGGACGTTTCAATTTTGACAAACAGGTTAATATTGAAGCTGATAATCTAAAAATCTCAGGTGCCGGCGTTTGGCATACGCAACTACACTTTACAAGTGACAAACGCTATGGTGGTGGTATTGTCTTCGGTCATAATAGTAATGGCATTGAGTTGAGCAATCTTTACATGGATTCTAACTTGACGTCTCGTTATAATGAGGATGCGCAGTACAAGGCTATTTCGGGAACACTTGGTAAGGATTCGAAAATTCACGACATCTGGGTTCAGCATTTTGAAGTCGGTATGTGGATTGGAGACTACGACCAGACGGGAAATATGAAGTATACGGACGGTCTTGTCGTTGAAAATGCTCGTATCCGTAATAACTTAGCTGATGGTATTAACTTTGCTCAAGGGACCAAGAATTCAACAGTTAAAAACTCTAATATCCGTGGGAATGGTGATGATGGTTTAGCTATCTGGTCAAGTATTTCAGATGGGACAAATGCAGCAGTTGAGGAAAATAATAGATTCCTAAACAACACCATTGAATCAGGCTGGCGTGCGGCTGGTATCGGTATTTTTGGTGGTAAGGGGCATGAAATTTCAGGAAACCTCATCAAGGACGTCTTTGCTGGAGCAGGTATCCGTATAAACACTGTCTTTGCAGGTCACAATTTTGACCTCAATGATTCTGGAATTAAGATTCATGACAATACCGTTCTACGTTCAGGGACAACTAATGACCTCTATAACCTCCATCGTGGTGCCATTGATTTCCAACAAGTTCGTGGAACAATCAAGAATGTCGATGTCTACGATAATAAACTATTGAATACCTTGGCTGATCCAGTGATTACCAAAAACTTTGAGATGGGTGACAATGGTAATGGAGAAATCCGTTTATCTAATAATACGATTGACAATAAGGCGACGATTGTTGGAGCTGTTTCAACAGTTTCTCCAACAAAGCCTGTCAATAATCCAGTCTCAGAGACTTCAGTTTCCGAGACACCAAAGAGTGAGGGAGGTTCAAGCACTCCAGTTTCTGAAGCATCTAACAGTGAAGTAGCTTCCGAGACATCAGTTTCAGAAACACCAAAGAGTGAGGCAAGTTCAAGCACTCCAGTTTCTGAAGTATCTAACAGTGAAGTAATCTCAGAGACATCAGTTTCAGAAACACCAAAGAGTGAGGCAAGTTCAAGCACTCCAGTTTCTGAAGCTTCTAACAGTGAAGTGATCTCAGAGTCTTCAGTTTCAGAAACAGCAAAGAGTGAAGCAAGCTCAACTGCTCCAGTCTCTGAGTCACCAAAGAATGAGGAAACTTCAGTGGCTTCATCTACTAGTCAGGTTAACGTAGCAATTACTTCTGACAGCCCAGAGAAATCTCCAACTTCAGAAAGTACACAAAAGGATCCGATTAGCGAGGTTTCTTCAGAAGTTATTGAAAAAGGTTCAACAAGTCAGGTCGATGTCAAAGTTTCTGAATCTCCAACAACAGCACGTACATCTGAAGTTGTCAGCATCTCACCAAATAGTCAGGTCGCTTATAACAATGACCTAAAAATCTCTGTAACAAGCAGTCAGCTCGCCTCAGAAGCTATTCGCTATAATTCTCTTTTGAATGAGAAGTCTGTGGATATGATTGCAAGTAAAGTTATGGCGGTTATGGCCTCTGAAACATTAGCCTCAGAAGCGGCATCACTTACAAGCTCTGAAGGTGTTGCCAAAGAGATTAGCAGTGATTTGTCAGAATTGGCGGAAAGCAAGAAGGATGACACACCTAAGAATGTCGCCCGAATTGATAAAGCAACTGAGGCTAAACAGGTGGCCAAGAGTTCTGAAAGCCAAGCTAGCACTTCAAAAGAAAAAGGTAAGTCTAATACGACAACGGTCTTCCTTCTTGTCGGAGTTGCTGCGGCACTAAGTATATCTACAGTTTATCTTACAAAACAAGGTAAAAAAGCAGGTAAATAATAGGTAAGAAACATCCATTAAATTGGATGTTTTTTTGTTTTTAAGCAAGCTCTAAGATACCTAATATCATTATTCTTTATTTTTAATCATCCGTTTTGATTTGGTCCTGTATAATTAAAGTGATAAGAAAAATTAAGGAGTTAAGATGATGAAAGAAAAAAGAAATAGTAGGATTTGTTTATTTGCTCTCCTTGTTTTAGTATTTACTTTAGGATTCGGATTTTCATTAGATACTAGCAAACAATCTTTGGCTGTGAGTTCTCAAGTGGTTCAAGCGGATGAGAATAATGGTATCTTGGCTTTTAATGGTCAAAAGCAGTTTGTCATGGAGGAGAAGGACCAGCTAGGACGTGCCCACAGTGCTCATATACAGTTACAAGATAAGGACGAGCCGAAGAATAAACGCCCCGGTAAAATAAAATATGATCCTGTAGGATGGCATAACTATAAGTTTTATTATGGTGATGGTAAATCAAAATCTTGGTTAATGAATCGAGGACATTTGATTGGCTATCAGTTTTCTGGTGTCAATGACGAGGGCAAGAATTTAGTACCTATGACTGCCTGGTTGAACTCTGGAAATTATAAAGGAACCGACGAAGGTAATCAGTCAGGCATGCTTTATTACGAGAATCGCTTGGATAACTGGCTGGCACTCCACCCTAACTATTGGTTAGATTATAAGGTAACAGCTATCTACAGTGGAGACGAGTTGTTGCCTCGTCAAGTGGAACTTCAGTATGTCGGTATTGATAGTTCTGGAAATCTCTTAGAAATTAAACTTGGTGGAGATAAGGAGACTCTTGACAGTCAGGGAGTTACGCATGTTATCTTGGATAACCAATCACCAAATGCAGAAATCAATTATGCAGATGGGACAGCGACAAATACGGTTACTGAATTTACTGAAGCACCATCTGAGCCTAGTTCTGAGAGTTCACAGGTGACTGAACAACCGAGTTCTGAGCTAGAGCCTGTGCAACCTACACAAGAAGAAAGTAGAACAGTTTATGTGGCGCGTCATGGAACAGCAGATGTTTATTGGTATGACATCAACAGTATGCCTAGCAATACCAACAAAGCAAATGTCGTTACTATGACAGAAGCAGATGCCCTAGCCCAAGGTAAACGACACACGTCTAAAGAGTAGTACAAAAGCTGGACATCTTGTCCAGTTTTTTTGTAAAACGGCTCACATTTTACCACTTTTATCTGAAAATTTGATATACTGAGACTATCAAAATACTTGTAAGAGAAGTCGTACCGACTCTTTTTAAGTATAAGAAAGGAAACTAAATATGATTTGGATTATTATTGCCATTATTGTTGTTCTTGTGATTTTTGTTATTACAAGTTATAACGGCTTGGTTAAAAGCCGTATGCAAACCAAGGAGGCTTGGAGTCAAATTGATGTTCAATTGAAACGTCGTAATGATCTCCTTCCTAACTTGATTGAAACAGTTAAAGGTTACGCTAAATATGAAGGTTCAACGCTTGAAAAAGTAGCAGAACTTCGTAATCAAGTAGCAGCTGCGACTTCTCCTGCAGCAGCTATGCGTGCCAGTGATGAATTGACTCGTCAGGTTTCTGGAATCTTTGCCGTAGCTGAAAGTTACCCTGATCTTAAGGCTAGTGCCAACTTCAGCCAGCTTCAAGAAGAGTTGACGAACACTGAAAATAAAATTGCCTATTCGCGCCAACTCTATAACAGTGTGACAAGTAACTACAATGTGAAATTGGAAACTTTCCCAAGCAATGTTATTGCTAAAATGTTTAGCTTTAAGGCTGCTGAATTCCTTGAAACACCAGAAGAAGAAAAAGCTGTTCCTAAGGTTGATTTCAGTGGACTAGGTAACTAATATGTTATTTGATCAGATTGCTCGAAATAAGAGAAAGACTTGGCTTTTGCTCCTGGTCTTTTTCCTCTTGTTGGGTCTTGTTGGTTACGGTGTCGGCTATCTTTGGTTAGGTTCAGGCTTCGGTGGTCTGATTCTTGCTCTAGTTATCGGTTTTATCTATGCTGTTACCATGATTTTCCAATCAACCAATGTCGTTATGGCTATGAATGGTGCACGAGAGGTTGATGAACAAACCGCTCCGAACCTTTATCATGTGGTCGAGGACATGGCTATGGTGGCTCAAATCCCAATGCCACGTGTCTTTATTGTCAATGATCCTTCAATGAATGCTTTTGCAACGGGATCTAGCCCTAAAAATGCTGCTGTAGCTGCTACAACAGGTCTTCTTGCGGTTATGAATCGTGAGGAACTTGAAGGAGTTATTGGACATGAAGTGAGTCATATTCGCAACTACGATATCCGAATCTCTACCATAGCAGTTGCCTTAGCATCTGCCATTACCATGCTAGCTGGGATGGCTCGTAATATGATGTTCTGGGGTGGAGGCCGTCGTAGAAATGATGATGACCGTAATGGAAGCAGCGGTTTGGAAATTATTCTTCTCATTATTTCCTTGATTGCCATTATTCTTGCGCCTTTGGCAGCTACCTTGGTTCAGTTGGCTATTTCACGCCAGCGTGAATTTTTAGCTGATGCTTCTAGCGTCGAATTGACACGTAACCCACAAGGTATGATTAATGCTCTGCTTAAACTTGATAATAGTGCGCCAATGCAACATCATGTGGATGATGCTAGCGCAGCCCTCTTTATCAATGACCCTAAAAAAGAATCTGGTTTGCAGAAGCTCTTTTATACCCACCCCCCAATTTCAGAACGGGTGGAACGCTTGAAACAAATGTAAAAAAAGTGAGGCTGATGACACTTCTAAGTGTGTTCATCAGCCTCGCTTTTTTAGTTTGATTCAATATAAAGGTTGCTAGCAACAGTTTCTGGAATTTGAATTTCTTTTCCATCAATATTCAGGCGGTATAGTAGTGTAAAAGGGTCAAAGCCTTCAAAGGTAAAAGGTGTTCCAATTTTAAGACCGACAGTCTTCAAATAATGGAGTAGATCAATTTGATCTTGAACTCGACGAAGGACATAGTCTCCAGGAGCAAGGTCTTGTGTAAAAGTCTGGTTGTAGATTTCCTCTATGAGCTGACCTGATTTAGGAATCTGCCCACCGTGTGGACAGGTTTTGGGGTAATTGAGTAGGCGGTCAAGGGCATTGATAAAGTGATCAGAGACAGTATGCTCTAAAATTTCTGCCTCTTGATGAATTTGATCACAAGTGTATTGCAAGTGGTCCACCAAAAAGGCTTCGATGAGGCGATGTTTCCGATAGAGTTCAGCAACGTTGATTGTACCTGTTTCCGTTAGGAGGTAGCCCTTGGCTTTATCTTTGATGATAAGGCCTTCTGAAATCAATTTCTTAATCATTTCTGTCACAGCAGGTGGAGACACCTGCATGCGGTTCGCAATTTCCTTATTACTAATTTTGCCTTCTTCAGTACCAATCTCATAGATACATTTGAGGTAGTCTTCTTTATTAGGTGTCATTTCTCTTCCTTTGAAAATAGTCTCATCTTAGTATAACAGATTTATCAGAAGAATACAGAACATATCTTAGATAAGATTTTTACTGATTCAAGCCTTGGGTGATTTTATCCAGATTATATTTCATCATGTTGTAGTAGCTGTCACCGTTTTGCCCTTTTTCAGCAATAGAATCTGTAAAGATCTTTGCATAGATAGGAATATTGGTATCCTTAGATACTGTTTTCATAGGGCGTTCATCGACACTAGATTCGACAAAGAGAGCTGGTACCTTTGTTTGACGTAGTTTTTCCACGAGTGTTTTGATTTGGTCTGGTGTGCCTTCTTCTTCTGTATTGATTTCCCAGATGTAGGCAGATGGTACGCCATAGGCTTTTGAGAAGTATTTGAAGCATCCTTCACTAGTGACAATCAGTTTTTTCTCATCGGGAATCTTGTTAAATGTTTCTTTAGCTTCTTGGTCCAGTTTACTAAGTTTGTCAGTATAGGATTTTAGATTCTTTTCGTAGTAGGTCTTGTTTTTAGGGTCCTTAGCAATCAGTTGCTTGGCAATATTTTGAGCATAAATAATCCCATTTTCCAGATTAAGCCAAGCGTGGGGATCCTCTTTACCTTTTTCTGACTGACCTTCAAGATAAATCACCTCAACACCATCACTAACTGCAAAATAATCTTTATTTTCTGTCTTATGAGCATTCTTGACTAACTTAGTAAACCAAGCATTTCCACCAGTTTCTAAATTGATACCGTTGTAAAAAATCAAGTCAGCTTGCGATGTCTTCTTTACATCATCAGGAAGGGGTTCGTATTCGTGAGGATCCTTACCAACGGGGACAATACTGTGGAGAGTGATTTTATCTCCGGCAATATTTTTGGTGATATCAGCAATAATGGAATTGGTCGTAACGACTCGTAATTTATCCTTGTTACTGCCTTGTTTATTGGTACAAGCTGTTAGAGTAACTACCGCTAAAAGTAGTAGTACTATTGTTGATAGTATTTTTTTCATATTATTTTCATCCTATTTTTTATTGTTTAGAAGTTTTATTCATGCCACTTTGTTTTGGGGCGATGAAAAAGCTGATGAGAAAGAGTAGAGCAGACGTTAATACAATGCTCGAACCAGCTGCAATATTAAAACTATAGCCGATAAAAAGACCTAGAACAGATGCCAGAGCCCCCAATCCTGATGAGAGAAGAATCATTGTTTTTAGGCTATGAACATAAAGGTAGGCAGTGGCAGCCGGTGTAATTAAAAGTGCCACAATAAGAATAGTGCCAACACTCTGCATGGCAGTTACAGAAACCAAAGTTAGAATAACCATAAGTAAGTAGTGGTAGAAGGTGACCTTAACTCCCATAGACTTGGCCAAAATTGGATCAAAGGATGTTAGGAGTAGAGGGCGAAAGAAGATTGTAATAGTTGCTAGTACGAGAAGTGAAACGATAATCGTTATCCACATATCCATGTCTTGTACAGCTAGAATATTCCCGAAGAGAATATGAAAGAGATCTGTGGAACTATTAGCAACACCGATGAGAATAATACCGAGAGCTAGAAAGCTCGAAAAGGTAATCCCAATTGCCGTGTCACTCTTAATAATGGAATTGCTTTTGATATAGGTAATCATTGTAGAAGCTAAAAGTCCAAAGATGATGGCTCCTATGAAAAAGTTAATACCCAAGATAAAGGAAGTAGCTACGCCGGGTAAAACCGCATGTGAAATCGCATCACCCATAAGCGACATGCCTCTTAGAATAATAAAACAACCAACAGCCCCTCCGACAATTCCAATAACTAAAGCCGTTATAAGAGCATTTTGTAAGTAGTGGAAATTTAGCAAACCATCAATAAATTCAGAAATCATTTACATCTCCTTTATAAAATAAACTGTTACCGTAGGTTTTACGGAGATTATCCTCATTAAAAACAAGATTAGTAGGCCCACTAGCAATCAGTTTACGATTTAGGAGGATAACTTGGTCAAAATAATGAGGAACTTTGCTCAAATCATGGTGGACAATAAGAATAAGCTTACCTTTGTCCCTAAGTTCTCTCAAGGTGTTCATGATAATATCTTCGCTAACAGAGTCAATCCCTACAAAGGGTTCATCTAATAAAATAATATCAGCCTCTTGTACAAGACAACGAGCGATTAGAACACGTTGAAATTGCCCTCCTGATAATTGGCTTATTTGTCGATGGGCCAAATCATTTAGACCAAGTAGTGTTAAAGCATCTGTGACCTTAGACCAATCACTCTTAGATAGACGTTTAAAGAACTTGGTTTTGGGATAGAGTCCTAGAGAGATGCACTCTCTGACAGTAATCGGAAAGTTAAAATCAATATCAGCCTTCTGTGCAACATAGGAAATACGATTCAATTGCTGACGAATAGGTTGTTTATTGAAAAGGATTTTTCCAGAGTGAGGAATAATACCAATTAATGCTTTAATTAGAGTTGATTTACCAGCACCATTTGGTCCAATAATCCCAGTAATACTAGGTCCCTCCAAGTTTAAGGTGATATTATCCAGAGCCAATGTCTGTTGGTAAGACACATTAATATTTTCAATTTGAATCATTAGCTACCTCCTTGAGTTTAATATACTTTAAAATAAAAAATAAGTCAAGTTAACTTTTATAATTAATCAAACTTAATTATTTACTGTTGTCAAGATGACAGAGGATAGTGAATGAGAGTACATTTTTATATCAAATATTTAGCCTAATCAAACTGTTTGACATTTGGGAGAGGCAACAAGGAATATTACTTTCTTCAATTTGTACAATCTTACTCTGTATTTCAAGAAATCTTTAGTTTTTATTTTTAAAAACTAGTCATATTTCCTTATTTCTGGCATAATAGATGTATGAAACTAACGATTCAACGAATGGCTCGAATAGCCATTTTGTCAGCTCTGGCAGTAGGATTGCGGTCGGCATTTATAGGATTGCCAAATATTCAGCCTATTACAGCTATGTTTTTTGTGGCTGTTCTTTACTTGGGTTTGGTAGATGGTCTCTTGATTATGGCTTTAACCATGTCCATCTCAGGATTCATCTTTGGTTTTGGTCCTTGGGTCTTTAATCAGATTCTTGCCTTCGGCGTCTTGATGGCTCTTTGGAGTTTGATTGCACCTAGGTTGTCACTTGTTTGGCAGATTGCTTTGGTAACTCTCTTGTCCTTTCTCTATGGGGTTCTCATGGATTATAGCTATGGCCTCCTATTTAGAAGTGGGATTACCTTTGTTATTTCTGGTCTGCTTTACGACACCTATCATGCAGTATCGACGCTTCTATTCTATCCATTCATCCAGTCTATTTTTAGGAGGTTTTTGAAATGAAAAAATTATTGACATATATTTTTCTTGCTTTATCACTTGTTACTCTAGCAGCCTGTGGAAAAAATGAGGCAGCTAAACTTACTAGCAGCACAAATAATCATCAGTCTAAGGTTCAAGGTCAAGTGACTTTGATTTTGAAAACAGATAAGGAAAGTAAGAAAAAATCAGTAGAAATCCAAAAAGGTGATACAGTGCTTGATGTATTGGAAGAGGTATATCCTGTTCAAGAAAACGATGGCTTCATCACTGAGATTGATGGTATTTCTCAAGATAAAGATAAGGGGATCTATTGGATGTTTGATGTCAATGGTAAACTAGGTGAAAAAGCAGCCAACCAACTTAAGGTTGAAGATGGCGATGAAATCAAATTCTATCAAGAAAAGTATAATTAAGATTCTGAACTCTGTTTCAGAGTCTTTTTTATAAAGTTCGGAAATAGCCTTGAAAATTTGTTTGAAAAAGTCGGAAAATTGCAAAATAACTGACGATTTAAAGGAAAATAGTTTACTTTTGTTTTAAAAGTGATATGATAAGAGGGTACTACATAAAGTAAGGAGAATAAGGTTTGGCTTTTAACAAATTGGAAAGCAGTAACAACCAGGAAATCATCTCTGAAGAAGTTGGTATCTTGAAAGAATTGTTGGATGATGCAACACGAGGCATGGCTGGAGAGCAAGGTCTCACAACTATCCAACATTTGGTTGAACTTTATGATGAAGGTGACTATGTGGCCCTTACACAAGCCATTTCAGAAATGACAAATGACGATATGGTCGTTGCATCACGTTATTTCTCTTTGTTACCTCTCTTAATTAATATCTCTGAAGACGTGGATTTGGCTTATGAAGTCAACCACAAGAACAATATTGATGAATCTTATCTAGGTAAGTTGTCTGAAACCTTTGATGTTGTCGCTGAAAGTGAAAATGCACGTGACATTCTTGAACATGTCAATGTCGTGCCAGTATTGACAGCCCACCCAACTCAGGTTCAACGTAAAACTATGCTTGAATTGACTAACCACATTCACGAACTTCTCCGTAAGCATCGTGATGTTAAGGCTGGTCTTATTAACAAGGATAAATGGTATGCAGATTTGCGTCGTTATGTAGAAATCATGATGCAAACAGATATCATTCGTGAGAAAAAACTTAAGGTTAAAAACGAAATCACTAACGTTATGGAGTATTACAACTCCTCATTGATTAAGGCGATTACAAACTTATCACATGAATTCAAACGTTTAGCAGTTGAAAAAGGTATCGAACTTGACAATCCAACACCTATTACTATGGGAATGTGGATTGGTGGTGACCGTGACGGGAACCCATTTGTAACAGCAGAAACTCTTAAACTTTCTGCCACTGTACAAAGTGAAGTTATCCTTAACTACTATATTGAAAAAGTTGATAATCTTTACCGTTCGTTCTCCCTCTCATCACGCTTGACTGAGGTTTCAGATACAGTAGCAGAGATGGCGAAACATTCTCCAGATACATCTGTTTATCGTGAAAATGAACCTTACCGTCGTGCTTTCAGTTACATCCAGTCTAAGTTGATTCAGACACTTCTTTTCTTTAAAGAAGGAAACTTTAGCAAGGAAAGAGTTGCTAAACGTCTTTCTGAAAATGTTCGTCTAGGCTCAGCTTCAACGGGTGAAGTAGTAGCTGATTACGTGCAACAACGTCTCAGCCAAAGTCTTCAAGCTGTCTCACAACAAACGACTGAATTTTATGAAACAGCTGAGGATTTCCATGATGATCTTTTGGCAATCAAAAATTCACTTCTTGAAAATGACGATGCTGTCTTAATTTCAGGTGATTTTGAAGAGCTTCTCCAAGCTGTAGAAGTCTTTGGTTTCTATCTTGCTACAATCGATATGCGTCAGGATTCAAGCGTTCATGAAACTTGTGTGGCAGAATTGCTTAAGTCTGCTAATATTGTTGATAACTATAGTGAATTGACTGAGGTTGAAAAGGTTGCGGTTCTTCTCAAAGAATTGCAAGAAGATCCTCGTACTTTGTCATCAACTAATGTGCCTAAGTCAGAAATTCTTGAAAAAGAATTGGCAATCTTCCGTACAGCTCGTCTCTTGAAAGACTATATTGGTGAAGATGTCATCAAACAACATATCATTTCTCACACTGAGAGCGTTTCTGATATGTTTGAGTTGGCTATCCTTCTTAAAGAAGTTGGCTTGGTTGATACAGAACGTGCGCGTGTCCAAATCGTTCCACTTTTTGAAACTATCGAAGACTTGGAAAACTCTAATGATATCATGAAACAATACCTTGGTTATGATATCGTTAAACGTTGGATTAAGAATAGCAATAACTACCAAGAAATCATGTTGGGTTACTCAGACTCTAACAAAGATGGTGGTTACTTGTCATCTGGTTGGACACTCTACAAGGCTCAAAATGAATTGACTAAGATTGGGGAAGAGCGTGGTATTAAGATTACCTTCTTCCATGGTCGTGGTGGTACTGTTGGTCGTGGTGGTGGCCCATCATATGATGCCATTACTTCTCAACCATTTGGTACCATTAAAGACCGTATCCGCTTGACTGAACAAGGTGAGGTTATCGGTAATAAATATGGCAACAAGGATGCTGCTTACTACAATCTTGAAATGCTTGTTTCAGCTGCTCTTGACCGTATGGTGACACGTCAAATTGCCGATCCAGAAGAATTGGTTGATTTCCGTGAGGTTATGGACGGAATTGTTCACGATTCAAATGTTATTTATCGTGACCTTGTCTTTGGAAATGAACATTTCTATGATTACTTCTTTGAAGCTAGTCCTATCAAAGAAGTGTCAAGTTTGAATATTGGTTCTCGTCCAGCTGCTCGTAAGACTATTACTGAAATTTCTGGTCTTCGTGCGATTCCTTGGGTATTCTCATGGTCACAAAACCGTATCATGTTCCCAGGTTGGTATGGTGTGGGTTCTGCCTTTAATCGCTTTATCCAAGCTGAAGAAGGCAACCTCGAGAAACTTCAACATATGTTTGAAACATGGCCATTCTTCCGTTCACTTTTGTCAAACGTAGACATGGTGCTTTCAAAATCAGATATGAATATCGCCTTCCACTATGCACAATTGGCAGAAAGTGAAGAAGTTCGTAGTGTCTTCAATATTATTTTGGATGAGTGGCAGTTGACTAAAGATGTCATTCTTGCGATTGAAAAACATGATGGCTTCCTTGATGAAAGTCCATCGCTTAAAGCAAGTTTGGACTTCCGTTTACCATACTTCAATGTCTTGAACTACATCCAAATTGAATTGATTAAACGTCTTCGTAACAATGATTTGACCGATGACGAAATTAGCCTTATTCACATTACCATCAATGGTATTGCAACAGGTCTTCGTAACTCTGGTTAATAAAGTAAAGTTCATCACGTTAGTGGTGGGCTTTTTGTTATGGTGAAAATTCTGTTATAATAAAACCATGATTGCTATGGAAACGATTGAAAAGCTGTCCAAAGAAAAGCTCCCTATGATAACGGTCTTGGCGGGCGAGGATTTAGGGCAGTATAGTCAAGCTAAAGAAAAATTTTTAAAACAAATTGGTTTTGATCCCAGTGACTTAACCTATTCTTATTTTGATATGTCTGAGACTGATTATCAAGATGCTGAGCTCGATTTAGAAAGCATGCCTTTTTTTGCAGATGAAAAGGTGGTCATTTTTGATCATTTCGCAGATATGACTACTGCTAAAAAATCGTATCTGGATGAGAAAGAGTTGAAGCGCCTTGAAAATTATCTTGAGTCTCCTGTTGAAACAACACGTCTTGTCTTGATGTCTGCAGGAAAGCTAGATGGAAAGCGTCGTTTAGTCAAACTTCTCAAACGTGATGCCATGGTGCTTGAAGCCAGTCCTTTAAAAGATGCAGAACTTAGAACCTATTTTCAAAAGCAGGCGCATCAAGAGGGGCTTACATTTGATACAGGAGTCTTTGAGGAACTTTTGATTAAGTCAAATTTTGACTTTTCAGATGTTCAAAAAAACTTAGCTTTTCTAAAGGGGTATAAAACGGAAGGAAATATCTCATCGCAAGATATTGCTGAGGCCATTCCGAAAAGTTTGCAAGATAATATTTTTGATATGACGCAACTTCTTTTGCGAGGCCAAATTCAGAGTGTTCGTGAATTGGTTCATGATTTACGGCTTCAGGGTGAAGATGAGATTAAGTTGATTGCTGTGATGTTGGGACAATTTCGTACCTATTTACAGGTTAAACTCTTATCTGCTCAAGGCAAAAGTGAGCAGCAAATTATTTCAAGTCTGTCAGATTATTTAGGGCGTAAAGTCAATCAATTTCAGGTTCGTTTTGCTCTGAGAGATAGTCGTCCTTTGTCAGTAGCATTCTTAAAAATGACGATTAAGATTTTAGTAGAGACAGATTACCAGATAAAAACAGGAACCTTAGATAAAGATTACTTGTTTGATTTAGCACTTTTAAAAATCGTATCAAACCGCTAGAGATTTAGAATTTTCTTTGATTTTGTAAGCAAAATTTTTGAAAGCTCTACCACTTTACGGTAAAATGAAGAAAAAATGAAAAGAGGACCTTTACTATGGCAATTATCCTTCCAGACCTTCCTTACGCTTACGATGCTTTGGAACCATACATTGATGCTGAAACAATGACTCTTCACCACGATAAACACCACGCAACTTATGTAGCAAATGCTAATGCTGCTCTTGAAAAACACCCAGAAATTGGTGAAGATCTCGAAGCACTTTTGGCTGACGTGGAACAAATTCCAGCAGATATTCGTCAAGCACTTATTAACAATGGTGGTGGACACCTTAACCACGCACTTTTCTGGGAACTCTTGTCTCCTGAAAAACAAGAACCAACTGCAGAAGTAGCAGCTGCCATTAACGAAGCTTTCGGCTCATTTGAAGCCTTCCAAGAAGCTTTCACAGCAGCAGCAACAACTCGTTTTGGTTCAGGTTGGGCATGGCTTGTTGTTAACGCTGAAGGTAAGCTTGAAGTCGTTTCAACAGCTAACCAAGACACTCCTATCTCAGACGGTAAGAAACCAATCTTGGCACTTGATGTTTGGGAACATGCTTACTACCTAAACTACCGTAACGTACGTCCAAACTACATCAAAGCTTTCTTTGAAATCATTAACTGGAATAAAGTTGCTGAGCTTTATGCAGCAGCTAAATAAGTTTAAAATTATCCTCACTATTGGGGATATTTTTTTGTAATATGATTGTAAAATCTCCTTGATTTTTAGTGAATTATAGCTTAAACTATATTTGTTATGAAAAAAAAGAAAAAACATTCAAGCAAAAAGTATAGTGGAAGCCGCCGAAAAACTAAAGATAAAAAGAAAGATTCGGTAAAACAAGACCTTCAACAAGACGTCCAAAAAGACACTAAAGACACTAAAGATACTAAAAAAGATGTCAAAAAAGGCGCTAAGAAAGACAACAAAAAAGCATCGAAAAAAGATGCTAAAAAGACTTCTAAAAAATCAGTAGAGAAGAAATCTGCTGAGGAATCAGTAGTACCAGTTGAGCACAAGGAAAATGAAGCAAAAAATGAAACCTTGGCACTTAGAAGTAAGCGCTCTAAGAAATCTAAAGCTAAATCAAAATCAACTCGTGATGATAAAAAAGCTTATATTATCTTAGCATTCCTAGGTGTTTTGGTAATTCTTTTGTTTGTTGCCATGCTTGCTTTAGCAGGACGTGGTAAACAAGCTGGTCACACTGGTGGTATTGGAAATATCTTCGGATCTAGTTCTAAAGTCACTAAAAAAGAAGACAAAGAAAAAGAGGAAAAGGTAACTCCAACTAATAAATCAGCCGAAGCTAAACAAGCAGTCATGGAAGCAGATGCAGATACCATGTATGGTAATGGCTTGTATTATGATTATGCTAACATGACATTGAACCAAGTGGTTGAAGCATTTATGGCTGACCAAGGTATTGAGTCTAGCCAAATTGCCTTTTCATATAAAAATACCAAGACAAATGAGCAATTCTCAATGAATGATACTCAACCAATGACTGCAGGATCAACTTATAAATTGCCATTAAACATGCTTGTCATGGATCAGGTTAATAAGGGTAAACTTTCTTTAACTGAACGTTTTGATATTACTAATACTGAGTATGAATATCAGGCTGAGCACGATAGTTATGTTGCTGCTTTCGGTGGTTCGATGACTATTCCAGAGATGCAAGAGTATTCTCTTGTTTACTCTGAGAACACTCCTGCCTATGCTTTGGCGGAACGCCTTGGTGGTATGGAAAAATTCTATGGCATGCTCGATAAATACGGTAAATCAAAAGGTGAAGTGAAGACTATCCAAATGCATGGTAATAAGACGACAACGGATTATTACATCCAAGTTTTGGATTATCTTTGGAAACACCAAGAGGATTATAAAGACATTCTCAAATATTTAGGAGAGTCTTTCCCAGAATATTATTATAAAACATATAATCAAGGATTGACTATTTATCAGAAACCAGGTTATGTTCGTGAAGCACTTAACGTTGATGCTATTGTAATGGAAGATACACCGTATCTTATTGCAATTTATACACGTTACCTAGGAGGTTCTAACGAAGAAACTTCAGAGGTTAATAATGTGGGATTACAACAATTAGAGATGCTCTCTTATGTCATTAATGAGTGGCACCGTGTCAATATGAACTAATAAAGAAAAGCCGAATTTATCGGCTTTTTTTCTATATAATTGAACAAAAAGTAAGAAGTACTATCCCTAGAAAAAGAAATGGGACAAATGCAATGCATTCCTTAAGATTTTTTCGTAGAAGGAAGTAAGCTAGTCCTAATAGGCAGGCAATTTCGATAATAAGTAGTATTTTTGAAAATGGGAAAATAAGGGAGGCACTTGCTAAATAGAGAAAATCTCCTTCCCCAATATTTAGATGCTTCATATAAGAAAGGATAGCGAGGATTATCCCTAAGGCAAATGTGATGTAGTAGTTGCCCATGAATAAGAGTGGGACTGTTCCAACTATCCAAATCAGAAGCGGATAGGATTTATGTTTCAAATCAAAAATTGATAGACAAAGGCTGAAGTAAAGAAAGTAGGTTACTTCAAGACTTAAAAAGTCATAGAAATATAGCAGGCATATTACTCCACAAAATAGTTCAATAAAGAGGTAACGAAAAGGGATAGGAGTCTGACATGAACGGCATCTAGATTTTAAGAAAAGTTGTGAGAGGATAGGGATTATCTCGAAAAAACGCAACTGATGCTTGCAATGGCTACAGTGACTTCTAGGAAAAATAATCGACTTTTCAGGAAAACGATCACAAATCAGTCCGGTAAATGAACCTAAAGAGGCTCCTAGAAAAAAATAAATAATACTTAACATACCTAATTATTCGAAAAAGAGTGAGAAAAAACATTTTGCTTGCATCTTATTTAGAAATATTCTAAAATAAAAGTGTAAATAATAGTAATTCTAAATAAGGAGAATTAATATGGTAGATTCAATTAAAGAAACAATCAATGAAACAGTTAACCAACAAGCTGAAACACCTTCAAATACAAAAACTAAAGCAGTTTTGAATCAAGCAGTTGCTGATTTGTCTGTAGCAGCTTCAATTGTTCACCAAGTTCATTGGTATATGCGTGGTCCTGGTTTCCTCTATCTTCATCCAAAAATGGATGAATTGATGGATAGTTTGAATGCTCATCTTGATGTTATTAGTGAACGTTTGATTACTATTGGTGGGGAACCATACTCAACTTTGGTAGAATTTTCATCTAATTCAGGCTTGACTGAAACTACTGGTACATTTGACAAACCAATGTCTGACCAGATCCAATTATTGGTTGATACATACAAATATTTGTCAGTATTGTTCCAAGTTGGTTTGGATATCACAGATGAAGAAGGAGATGCTCCTTCAAATGATATCTTCACTGCGGCTAAATCTGAAATTGATAAGACAGTCTGGATGTTGACTGCTGAACTTGGACAAGCTCCAGGCTTGAGATAAGCATTTTTGAGTTAAGATGATTGTCAAGAGTTCCTCTAAAAGTGTATAATAGACGTAAAATACTTTTAGAAGAAGGGAGGCGGCGATATGTCTGAGCATCGACGTAGTCTAGGCGTTTATGAAGATGTCCTAAATCAGTTAAAAGCTAAAGGAATTCGGTTGACGGAATCTCGTAAAGCTGTTATTCGCTATTTGATGATGTCTGATCAACACCCTAGTGCAGATGTGATATATTATGACCTTCTCCCTGACAATCCTGGGATGAGTTTGGCGACGGTCTATAACAACCTGAAGGTGTTGGTAGAAGAAGGGGTTGTCTCTGAAATCAAGGTTAATAATGATAATACAACCTATTATGATTTTATGGGACATGACCACTTAAACATTGTTTGTGAAAAATGTGGTCACATTACTGACTTAGACTTACCGATTCCGTCTTTCAAGGAAGAGGTAGAATCACAAACAGGCTTTCGCATTACTCGTGAACAGATGATTTTACATGGGATTTGTCCGAATTGTCAATAACCTGAGTCTAAATGACTTAGGTTTTTTTGAAGTATACAATAATCTGTAAAGGTTTTCAAAACTATCTTGTCATGGCAGAAGCTTTTTGCTAAAATATTGCTATGAAAACTTTATATGACGTTCAACAGTTGTTGAAACAGTTTGGCATAGTAGTTTACCTAGGGAAAAGGCTCTATGATATCGAAATGATGAAGATTGAATTAGAAGCCCTCTACCAGAATGGTTTGGTGGACAAGGACAGCTACCTTACTGCTGAAATGATTTTACGACGTGAACATCGCATTGAAATGGAGAAAGAAAATGAGTAAAAAACTCTTGGGAATTGACCTTGGTGGAACAACTGTTAAATTTGGTATTTTGACTTCAGAAGGTGAAGTGCAAGAAAAATGGGCGATTGAAACAAATACGCTTGAAAATGGTCGTCACATTGTCCCTAACATCGTGGAGTCTTTGAAACACCGTTTGGAAATGTACGGACTTACTGCAGAAGATTTCATTGGAATTGGTATGGGTTCTCCAGGAGCTGTTAATCGTGAAAATAAAACGGTCACTGGTGCTTTCAACTTGAACTGGGCAGAAACTCAAGAAGTTGGATCTTTCATCGAAAAAGAACTCGGTATTCCATTTGCGATTGATAATGATGCTAACGTTGCTGCCCTCGGTGAACGTTGGGTTGGTGCTGGTGCTAACAATCCTGATGTTGTCTTTGTGACATTAGGAACAGGAGTTGGTGGCGGCGTTATCGCTGATGGTAACTTGATCCATGGTGTTGGCGGTGCTGGTGGTGAAATTGGCCACATTATCGTTGAGCCTGAAACAGGATTTGAATGTACTTGCGGAAACAAAGGATGCTTGGAAACTGTAGCTTCTGCAACAGGTGTCGTACGTTTGGCACGTCATTTAGCAGAAGGATATGAAGGTGACTCTTCTATTAAAGCTGCTGTAGATAATGGTGAGCAAGTAACAAGTAAAGATATTTTCGTTGCCGCTGCTGAAGGCGACAAGTTTGCCGATAGCATCGTTGACAAGGTCTCTGAATACCTAGGACTTGCAACAGCAAATATCTCAAATATTCTTAACCCAGATTCAGTTGTCATCGGTGGTGGTGTTTCAGCAGCTGGTGAATTCTTGCGTAGCCGTGTCGAAGGATACTTTACACGTTATGCATTCCCACAAGTTCGCCGTACAACAAAAGTGAAATTAGCAGAGCTTGGAAATGATGCTGGTATCATCGGAGCTGCTAGCCTTGCACTTACAATTGATAACTAATGAATGACAGAAGGTGTGTCTGACCAATTATAGGTGGACAGCACCTTTTTCTTGTTGAAAAACGTTTACAATCAGCTGAGCTCTGCCATTTTGTTGAAAATGTGGTATACTTTAAAAGTTGAAATAAAAATTAAAGAGGAAAAAATGACTAAACTTAGAGAAGATATCCGTAACGTAGCCATCATTGCCCACGTTGACCACGGTAAAACAACACTTGTTGATGAATTGTTGAAACAATCACACACTCTTGACGAGCGTAAAGAGCTTGATGAGCGTGCAATGGACTCTAACGATCTTGAAAAAGAACGTGGAATTACCATCCTTGCCAAAAATACAGCCGTTGCTTATAACGGTACGCGTATCAACATCATGGATACACCAGGTCACGCGGACTTCGGTGGAGAAGTTGAACGTATCATGAAAATGGTTGATGGGGTTGTTCTTGTTGTCGATGCCTACGAAGGTACAATGCCTCAAACACGTTTTGTGTTGAAAAAAGCGCTTGAGCAAAACTTGACACCTATCGTTGTTGTTAACAAGATTGATAAACCATCAGCTCGTCCTGAAGAAGTTGTTGATGAAGTTCTTGAACTTTTCATCGAGCTTGGTGCCGATGATGATCAGTTGGAATTCCCAGTTGTGTATGCTTCAGCGATTAACGGAACATCATCATTGTCAGATAACCCTGCTGATCAAGAGCACACTATGGCTCCAATCTTTGACACTATTATTGACCACATCCCAGCTCCTGTAGATAACTCAGACGAGCCTCTTCAATTCCAAGTGTCACTTCTTGACTACAATGATTTCGTTGGTCGTATCGGTATTGGACGTATCTTCCGTGGAACTGTAAAAGTCGGTGACCAAGTTACCCTTTCAAAACTTGATGGAACAACAAAGAACTTCCGTGTTACTAAACTTTTCGGTTTCTTTGGTTTGGAACGTCGTGAAATTGAAGAAGCAAAAGCTGGTGATTTGATTGCCATCTCAGGTATGGAAGACATCTTCGTTGGTGAAACAATTACACCAACTGATGCTGTTGAACCATTGCCAGTTCTTCGTATTGACGAACCAACACTTCAAATGACTTTCTTGGCTAATAACTCACCATTTGCAGGTCGTGAAGGTAAACACGTGACATCACGTAAGGTTGAAGAACGACTTTTGGCAGAGTTGCAAACAGACGTTTCTCTTCGTGTTGATCCAACTGATTCTCCTGATAAATGGACTGTCTCAGGTCGTGGTGAATTGCACTTGTCAATCCTTATCGAAACAATGCGTCGTGAAGGTTACGAACTTCAAGTATCTCGTCCAGAAGTTATCATCAAAGAAATTGATGGCGTGAAATGTGAGCCATTTGAACGTGTTCAAATTGATACTCCAGAAGAGTACCAAGGTTCTATCATCCAAGCCCTTTCAGAACGTAAAGGTGACATGCTTGATATGCAAATGGTTGGTAACGGTCAAACACGTCTTATCTTCCTTGTACCAGCTCGTGGTCTTATCGGATTCTCAACTGAATTCTTGTCTATGACACGTGGTTACGGTATCATGAACCATACTTTCGACCAATACTTGCCAGTTGTTGCTGGTGAAATTGGTGGACGTCACCGTGGTGCCCTTGTTTCTATCGATACAGGTAAAGCGACAACTTACTCAATCATGCGTATCGAAGAACGTGGTACAATCTTTGTTAACCCAGGTACTGAAGTTTATGAAGGTATGATTGTTGGTGAAAATGCTCGTGAAAATGACCTTGGTGTCAATATCACTACAGCAAAACAAATGACAAACGTGCGTTCAGCAACTAAGGACCAAACGGCTGTTATCAAGACTCCACGTATCTTGACTCTTGAAGAATCGCTCGAATTCTTGGATGATGATGAGTATATGGAAGTAACGCCTGAATCTATCCGCTTGCGTAAACAAATTTTGAATAAAGCAGAGCGTGATAAAGCCAATAAACGTAAGAAAAAAGCAGCAGAAGCTGAATAATATTTAGAGAGGAGAAGAGATGTTTTATCTGATTGTTGCTATATTGATTGCATCGTTCTATTTCTTTATTGCACCAAAGTCGGTAAAAAACACCATGAATCTTCTCTTTGTCATGGCTACCTTAGCATTGCTCTTACTTTTAGCAGTGCTATCAATCATTAAATTCTTCAGTTTACCTGGTGAGTTCTTTGTTACGGTGGGAATGCTTGTATTGAGCTATTTCACCTTGAAAGATTTTTTCGCTATGTCAGAGCTTAATCATGAAAAAGCCGAACATGAAGATAAATAAGTAGCATGAGATTAAAAGTCAATCGAATAGATTGGCTTTTTCTTTTGCCAAGAAGAGGTAACTCCTTGAAATAGCTTAGGATAAAGGGTAAAATGATTATGATACAATTTGAGAGAATGGACGAATTATGAAATCAGTAACACAATTTGAAAATAAAAAAGTTTTGGTCCTTGGTTTGGCTAAATCTGGTGAAGCAGCTGCCCGCCTATTGGCTAAGTTGGGTGCTATTGTCACAGTAAATGATGGGAAACCATTTGAGGAAAATCCATCAGCACAGGCGCTTCTTGAAGAAGGGATTAAGGTTGCCTGTGGCGGACATCCTCTTGAACTATTGGATGAAAATTTTGAATTAATGGTGAAAAATCCTGGAATTCGTTATGACAATCCAATGGTAGCTCGTGCACTTGAAAAAGGCATTCCTGTTTGGACTGAAGTCGAATTAGCTTACCTAGTATCTGAAGCACCTATTATCGGTATTACAGGCTCAAATGGTAAGACAACAACGACAACTATGATTGCTGATGTCCTAAACCATGGTGGCAAATCGGGTGTCTTGTCTGGAAATATCGGTTTCCCTGCGTCAGAAGTTGCACAGTCAGTTACTGCTCAAGATACCTTAGTTATGGAATTGTCTTCTTTCCAATTGATGGGGATTGACAGCTTCCATCCACATATTGCTGTGATTACTAACTTGATGCCGACACATATTGACTATCATGGTAGTTTTGAAGAATATGTGGCTGCCAAATGGAATATTCAAAATCAGATGACTGCGGATGATTTTGTTGTTTTGAACTTCAATCAAGACTTGGCTAAGGAATTAGCTACACAAACTAAAGCACAAGTAGTTCCATTCTCAACAGTGGAAAAAGTAGATGGTGCCTATCTTGAAAATGGTGGTCTCTACTTCAAAGGTGAATTGGTGATGCAAGCCGATGAGATTGGCGTTCCTGGTAGTCACAATGTTGAAAATGCCTTGGCAACTATAGCTGTAGCAAAATTGTCAGGTATTTCAAACCAAGCTATCAAGGAAACTCTCGCAAGCTTTGGTGGGGTTAAGCACCGTCTCCAATTCGTTGACACTATTGATGAAGTAAGATTCTACAATGACAGTAAGTCAACAAATATTTTAGCGACACAAAAAGCACTTTCTGGTTTTGATAATAGTAAAGTCATTTTGATTGCCGGTGGTTTGGATCGTGGTAATGAATTTGATGAACTCATTCCTGACATTACTGGTCTTAAGAAAATGGTGATTTTAGGGGAATCTGCTCCTCGTGTCAAACGTGCTGCTGATAAAGCGGGTGTGACTTATCTTGATGCCAAAGATGTGGCAGATGCGACACGTATTGCTTTTGATCAAGCCAGTGCAGGAGATGTTGTCTTGTTGAGCCCTGCAAACGCAAGCTGGGATATGTACAAGAATTTCGAAGTGCGTGGTGACGAATTTATCACAACTGTTGAGCAATTGAAGGGATAGTCTATGGCAAAAGCGAAAAAGATTGTTTTTACCGGTGGTGGAACCGTTGGACATGTGACTTTAAATCTTATCTTAATTCCAAAATTTCTCAAAGATGGATGGGAAGTGCACTATATCGGTGATAAGCACGGAATTGAACATGAACAGATTGATAAATCTGGCTTAGATGTGACTTTCCATAGTATTGCTACAGGTAAACTACGTCGTTATTTCTCATGGCAAAATATGTTGGATGTCTTTAAAGTTGGTTGGGGTATTCTACAGTCTATTGCAATTATTGCCAAGATTCGCCCCCAAGCACTCTTTTCAAAAGGTGGCTTTGTCTCAGTTCCACCGGTAATTGCTTCTAAATTATTAGGAGTTCCTGTATATGTGCATGAGTCTGACCTTTCTATGGGCTTGGCCAATAAAATTGCCTATAAATTTGCGACTACTATGTTTACGACTTTTGAACAATCAAAAGGATTGGCAAAGACAAAACATGTAGGTGCTATTACAAAGGTAGGAATGGCGACATCCAATCAGTCTGATGCCCTTGAAAAGATTAAAGAACAGTTTGATGACAACTTAAAAACTGTCCTTTTCATTGGTGGTTCAGCTGGTGCAAAAGTATTTAATGATTTTATTAGTAATACTCCACAACTGACGGAAAAATATAATGTCATTAATATTTCTGGGGACTCTTCATTGAATACCTTAGAACGTCATCTTTATAGAGTTGATTATGTGACAGATTTGTACCAACCTCTTATGGATACGGCAGATTTAGTTGTAACTCGTGGTGGCTCAAATACGATTTTCGAATTGTTGGCTATGAAAAAACTTCATTTAATTATTCCTTTAGGGAAAGAAGCTAGCCGAGGAGACCAACTTGAAAATGCTGCCTATTTTGAACGAAAAGGCTACGCACGTCAATTACAGGAAACAGAATTAAGTTGGGAAACCTTGAATCATGAGCTTGAACAACTTGTTGAACATGCAGAGACTTACAAAGAAGCGATGGCTAAATCTGAGGAAATCACTTCTCCTGATGATTTTTATAACCTATTAGTGACTAGTATTTCAAAAAAATAAAGGAATTTCATGGCAAAAAAGGATCAAGAATCACAAGAAAAACAAGTTCTCACAGAGTGGCAGAAGAGAAATCTCGAATTTTTGAGAAAAAAAGAAACCGAAGATTCTGAAGAATTTGCGAATGGAAAGGTCGTTCATTCACAAGAAGCGACTTCAAATGAGAGCCAGCCACCAGTGAAAAAGAAGGTTAAAAAGAAAAAAAAGACCAAAAGGAAGAAACGAAAAAAAGGTAATACAACTAGTAATATTCCAATTGCACAACAAAATCTTGCAGGACTAGTTGTTTTTATCGCTGCACTCCTAATCGTATTTTCACTTTTCTTTATTTCACCTTGGTCAAAACAAAAGGTTCTCACTGTATCAGGAACAAAAAATGCTTTACCAGAAGATGTGAAAGTTGCAAGTGGTATTCTTGATACAGACTATATCACTCATGTCTTTTTCAACCAAGGAAAGATTGCATCAACTGTTGAAAAAACCAATGTTTGGGTTAAAAAGGCTACAGTTACATATAGTTTTCCAAATCAATTTAATATTGCGGTAAAAGAATACCCAATTGTGGCTTATCGTCAAACTACAAATGGTTATGTTTCTATTCTTCAAAGTGGTAAGACGGGAGGAACAGTTTCAACTAGTAATCTACCTGATAAATTCATCACTTTAAAAATGGATGACGAGAAGAAAATCGAAGAGTTAGTAAAAGAATTAAATAAACTTGATACAAAAATCAAGAATAATATTCAAATTATTAATCTTACGCCTACTAAAGCAACTTCAGATTTACTAACGATTGAGCTGTATGATGGCAATTCCATTCGTGTTCCTCTTTCTCAATTAACAGTTAAGCTTCCTTACTACGAGAAAATTAAGAGTCAACTTTCAGATGGAAGTATTGTAGATATGGAAGTTGGACTTTATACAACGACCCCTGAAGTTGAATCATCAAAAACTGATGGGGATAAAAAGAAAGACAAAGATAAGACTGATAAAAAGGAAAATCCAACTTCTGAAGAAGGTCAAGATACTACAACATCAACGGAACAGCATTCTGAGGAAGAGTCTAATTCTGAAAATCCGGGTATTCAAGGACAAGAAAATCCAACTGTTGGTCAAGAAACAACTCTTCGCCCTTCCCCTGCTCAAGGCTAATATTGAATAATAAAAAACGTAAAATGCTGACATTTTACGTTTTTTTATGGTACAATAGTATCCGAATAATTCTGTTTTTATACAGTTTACAAAGATATTGAATGGAAAGATTGAGAGGTCGAGTGAATGGCTAGAGATGGCTTTTTTACAGGATTAGATATAGGAACTAGCTCGATTAAGGTTCTTGTTGCTGAGTTTATTGATGGATCAATGAATGTCATCGGAGTAAGTAATGTTAAGAGTTCTGGTGTGAAAGATGGCATCATTGTTGACATTGACGCTGCAGCGAAATCAATCAAAACAGCTATTGAACAAGCAGAAGAAAAAGCTGGGATTGTTATTGAGCAAGTGAACGTTGGGCTTCCAGCTAATCTTCTTCAAATTGAGCCTACACAAGGTATGATTCCTGTAACAAGTGAATCAAAAGAAATCAAAGATGAAGATGTTGAAAGTGTTGTTCGCTCAGCCTTGACAAAGAGCATTACACCTGAGCGTGAGGTTATCTCACTAGTTCCCGAAGAGTTTATTGTTGATGGCTTCCAAGGAATTCGTGATCCTCGTGGAATGATGGGGATTCGTCTTGAAATGAGAGGTCTCATATACACAGGTCCAACAACAATTCTTCACAACCTTCGTAAGACAGTTGAACGTGCTGGTATTCAAGTAGAGAATATTATCATCTCTCCTCTTGCAATGACACGTGCTGTTCTAAATGAAGGTGAACGTGAGTTTGGTGCTACTGTTATTGATATGGGTGGCGGTCAAACAACTGTTGCGAGCATGCGTGCTCAAGAACTTCAATTTACCAATATTTATTCTGAAGGTGGCGAGTACATCACTAAGGATATTTCAAAAGTTTTGAAGACTTCAATGCAGATTGCTGAAGCACTTAAGTTCAATTTTGGTAATGCAGATATTGAAGAAGCAAGCGAAACAGAAACTGTCCAAGTAGAAGTTGTAGGTGAGAATTCACCAGTTGAGATTACAGAAAAATACCTTGCTGAGATTATCTCAGCTCGTGTTAAGCATATCCTTGATAGAGTTAAACAAGACTTGACTCGAGGACGTCTACTTGATTTGCCTGGTGGCATTGTCCTTGTAGGTGGAACAGCTATCATGCCAGGTGTGGTTGAAGTTGCTCAAGAAATTTTTGAGACAAATGTTAAACTTTACGTGCCAAATCAAGTTGGTATCCGTAATCCAATGTTTGCAAATGTGATTAGTCTTGTTGAGTATGTTGGTCTTCTTACAGAAGTTGATATCATCGCGCAACAAGCTGTGTCTGGTGAAGAGTATCTTCGTCGTAAACCAATCGACAATGAGGCTCCTGCCTTGAGTTTTGATAGAACTCCAGCTCCAGCACCTCGAGTGGCTCCTCAACCAAATCCTATTCCAGTTGAGAATACCATTGAGGTACCTCTGCCAGTTGAAGAAGAAAATCATGAACAAAAACAAAAACTTGGTGATCGTGTTCGTGGTATTTTCGGCAGTATGTTTGATTAATTGAATCTAGTAAAAGCGAGGAAATAAAATGAGTTTTTCATTTGATAGCGCATCAGTTCAAGGTGCGGTAATTAAAGTTATCGGTGTCGGTGGAGGTGGCGGAAACGCCATCAACCGAATGATTGAAGAAGGTCTTGCTGGTGTTGAATTTATTGCAGCTAATACTGATATTCAAGCACTCAGCTCTTCTAAAGCAGAAACAGTAATCCAATTGGGTCCTAAATTGACTCGTGGCCTTGGTGCCGGAGGTCAACCTGAAGTTGGTCGTAAGGCAGCTGAAGAAAGTGAAGAAACACTTACAGAAGCACTTACAGGAGCTGATATGGTCTTTATCACTGCTGGTATGGGTGGTGGCTCTGGTACAGGGGCAGCACCAGTTATTGCACGTATTGCGAAAAGCTTGGGTGCATTGACAGTTGCAGTTGTGACACGTCCATTTGGATTCGAAGGTAACAAACGTGGTGCCTTCGCTGTCGAAGGTATTCAAGAGTTGCGTGAGCAAGTTGATACCCTTCTTATTATCTCTAACAATAACCTTCTTGAAATCGTTGATAAGAAAACACCACTTCTTGAAGCTCTTAGTGAAGCAGATAATGTTCTTCGTCAAGGGGTCCAAGGTATTACGGACCTTATCACTAACCCAGGTTTGATCAACCTCGACTTTGCCGATGTGAAAACAGTTATGGCAAATAAAGGTAATGCACTTATGGGTATTGGTATTGGTTCAGGTGAAGAACGTATTGTTGAAGCTGCGCGCAAAGCAATCTATTCACCACTTCTTGAAACTACTATTGATGGTGCAGAAGATGTTATCGTTAACGTAACTGGTGGTCTTGATATGACGCTTACAGAAGCAGAAGAAGCATCTGAAATTGTTGGTCAAGCAGCTGGTAGCGGTGTTAACATTTGGCTTGGTACATCAATCGATGATACATTGAAAGATGAAATCCGTGTAACTGTTGTTGCAACTGGAGTTCGTCAAGATCGTGCTGAAAAAGTATCTGGTATGAAAGCTCAGCCACGTAAAGTGACTACAGCTCCTTCACAACCATCAGCTCCTGCTCAACAAGTTGTTCAAGAAGAGCAACGTCCAGTTTCTCAACCTTCATTTGAACGTCAACCAAATTTTGACTATAATGAAACACCTTCAATGCCTCAAGCAGGAGTTCGTCCTGCAGCGGCAGCTCCTCAACAAGAGCAGTCAGCTTTTGGTAATTGGGATTTGAGACGTGATAATATTTCTCGTCCTGAAACTGGTCAACTAGATAGTCAATTGACTATGTCTACATTCTCAAGTGATGTTGAAGATGATGATGAATTGGAGACACCACCATTCTTTAAAAATCGTTAATAATGACTATAGAAGAGAATAAAAATAATGTTTATCAAGCGGTAAAAAAAGCTTGTGATAAGGCTAATCGCTCTAGTGATGATGTCAATATTATTGCTGTAACCAAATATGTTTCAAGTGATGTCGCTGAAGAATTAGTTAAAACGGGAATCAAGCACATTGCTGAAAATCGCGTTGATAAATTCTTAGATAAGTATCAAGCTTTAAAAAATTATGATTTGACTTGGCACCTTATTGGTACCCTGCAACGTCGTAAAGTAAAGGATGTTATTAATTTAGTTGATTATTTTCATGCTTTGGATTCTGTTAAATTGGCAGAGGAAATTCAAAAGCGTGCCGACCACACCATTAATTGCTTCCTACAAGTTAACGTTTCAGGTGAAGAGTCAAAACATGGTTTTTCACCTGAAGAACTTGATACTGTTCTAAAACAAATTGAAAATCTTGATAAGATTTGTATAGTTGGACTCATGACTATGGCTCCAATTGATGCAGATGCTCAAGAACTTGATAAGATTTTTGCTGAGACAAATGAACTTAGACAATCAATTCAAGAGAAAAAACTAAAGAATGTTCCTTGTGATCAGTTAAGCATGGGGATGAGTCGAGACTATGACATGGCTATTCAGAATGGATCAACCTTTGTCAGAATAGGCAGTGCATTCTTTAAAGAGAACGGAGAATAACCTTATGGCATTAAAAGACGCAATTGATAAAATTGTTTCATATTTTGATACCGACGAAGTAACAGATTATGAAGATGCTGCTAAAGAAGAGGCTAAAGAACGTCCAGTGAAAGCACAGAAACCTGTGCAGACACCACCTCCTCGTCAGCAACGTCAACCTGAGCGTTCTCAGGCAACAGTCCCTCCTCGTCGCCAACATGTTCATTCAGACTTACAGGAAACTCAAGTCCTTCGTAGTTTACCTCTGAGTCGTTCACAAGCAAACCAGGGACCACAACAAATGAATACAACTAAAACAACAATTGCAATTAAATATCCTAAAAAGTATGAAGATGCTCAGGAAATTGTAGAACTATTGATTGAAAACGAATGTGTTTTAATCGATTTTCAATATATGTTGGAAGCGCAAGCTCGTCGTTGTCTTGACTTTATTGATGGTGCTAGCAAGGTACTTACAGGCAACTTGCAAAAAGTTGGCTCTTCAATGTATTTGCTTACGCCAATTAATGTCGTTGTTGACATCGAAGAGATTGGGTTGGCACATGGCAATCAAGAAGCTAATTTTGACTTCGACATGAAGAGACGTTAAGCGATGTCTGTATTACTTTATGTTATTTGGGCACGTGTTGTTAACGTGATAGAGATTCTTCTTGTAGTTTATGCGTTCTTATCCTGGTTTCCAGGAGCTTATGACACTAGCCTTGGAAGAATCATTAGACAAATTGTTCAACCGATTCTCGCACCATTTCGTCGCTTGAATTTAGCTTTTGCTGGTATTGATTTTTCAATATTGGTAATTGTACTTCTACTAAACTTTTCACTTAGAATTCTTAGATTTATTCTACTCTGATGTCAGATATTAAAAATATTGAACAGCATTACTCGTTAGATGAACGGCCTTTTCTAGAGAAGGTTAGGGGATTTTGTCAATTAGTTGATGATAGGTACAGTCCTTACTTAACTGATTTCTTGAATCCTCGTGAAATTCAGATTGTTGAAGAGTTAGCTCATTACTACAATTTAAAATTTTTTGTGAGTTCTACTCCTGAATCTGAAGAATATGGAAGAGTTATTCTTGCTCCCGAATATTACGAGCTTGATGACGAAGACTTTGAAATTAAACGCCTAGAAATCTCTTATGCGAGACAGTTCAATAAATTGACACACCCAAAAGTTTTGGGAGCACTGATTAATCAACTTGGTCTTGACCGTCAAGTATTTGGAGATATTATTCTTGATGAAGAAGGACGCGTTCAATTTTCCATTGCTTCTCATTTAGCAAGTTATGCGATAATGACTATTACTAAGATTGGTAATGTTTCGGTTACTCTAAAAGAAGTAAGTAAAGACGATTGGATTTCAAATCAAGAAAATTATTCACAATCTTTTGTTTTACTTTCCAGTATGCGTCTTGATAATGTGTTGGCGACGGTACTAAACCTATCCCGTTCTAACGCCTTAAAACTTATTGCTTCTGGAAAAGTTAAATTAAATTATAGACAAATTGAGAAGGCTAATCAGACGGTTATGATTGGTGATATGATTTCGGTTAGAGGTTATGGTCGATTTCGACTAGCTCAACGAGACGGATTTTCAAAGTCCGGGAAAGCTAAAATCGTTATTGAAAGTCTGTTAAGACGGAGAAAAAAGTAGTTATTTAATTTAAACCATCAGATATGGTAATGAAAAATAAAGGAGGCCTGTAATGGCTATTACAGCACTTGATATTAAAGATAAACAGTTTACAACTAAATTTCGTGGATATAATGAGCAAGAAGTTGATGAATTTCTTGATATTATTGTAGATGATTATGAAGATTTGGTTCGTGATAATCGTGAACTTGCTGCTCGTGTAAAAGAGCTTGAAGAAAAATTGGCTTATTTTGATGAAATGAAAGAATCATTGAGTCAATCAGTTATTTTGGCTCAAGAAACAGCTGAAAAAGTTAAAGCTTCAGCGGCTGATGAATCAGCTAACTTGATTAATAAGGCTAACTTCAATGCTACTCATTTGGTTGAAGAAGCTAAATCTAAGGCATCTGAAATTCTTCGTGATGCAACAGATGAAGCCAAACGAGTTGCCATCGAAACAGAAGAACTTAAGCGTCAAAGTCGTGTCTTCCACCAACGCCTATTGGCTGCAGTTGAAGGTCAACTTAGCTTAGCAAGTGCTCCAGAATGGGGTGAATTGTTGCAACCAACAGCTATTTATCTTCAAAATTCAGATGCTGCCTTTAAAGAAGTTGTTGAAAAAGTTTTGGATGAGCATGTACCTGATTCAAATGACGCAGCTTCATTTGATGCAACTCGTCAATTCACTCCTGATGAAATGGCTGAACTTCAACGTCGCGTTGCTGAAAGTAATAAGCAAGTTGAAGATTTCTCTAGTCCAGAAGTTGATGAAACAAACGAAGTTGTCTCAACTCCAGTTGATTTTGGTATTCCAGATACTTTCGAGAGTGAAGTGGCAGATTTCCCAACTTCAGCACCAGTAGATGAAGATTTTGATTTGCAACCTGAGTCAACAGGTGAAATTAATCTTAACGAAACACAAACGTTTAAATTGAATATTAGCGAATAAGAAAAATACAACTTACCAAGTATATTAACAGCGAGTGGGAGATGGTGTGAGTCCCACATTCCCTATTTGGATAGTTATCATTTTCAAGCATTCTAACTGAACTAAGTAAGTTAGAAGGATGGTCCTCCTTACGGACATATGAGGGAGCAAATGTTTTTTGCTCTGAATTAAGGTGGTACCACGAGCTTTCGTCCTTTTTGATGAAGGCTCTTTTTATTTAGTAAATTAATTTAAAGAGGAGATATAATGAAACTCAAAGAAACCTTAAATCTAGGTAAGACAGCTTTTCCAATGCGAGCTGGACTTCCTAACAAAGAACCAATCTGGCAAAAAGAGTGGGAAGATGCTAAGATGTATCAACGTCGTCAAGAGTTGAACCAAGGTAAACCTCACTTCACTCTTCATGATGGTCCTCCGTATGCCAATGGTAATATTCACGTTGGACATGCGATGAATAAAATTTCTAAGGATATCATTGTTCGTTCAAAATCAATGTCTGGTTTCTATGCTCCTTACGTTCCTGGTTGGGATACGCATGGTCTTCCAATTGAGCAAGTGTTGGCAAAACAAGGTGTGAAACGTAAAGAACTTGATCGTGCTGAATATCTTAAGATGTGTCGTGATTATGCACTTTCACAAGTTGACAAACAACGTGAAGATTTCAAACGTCTTGGTGTTTCGGCTGATTGGGATAATCCATATGTTACTTTGACACCAGACTATGAAGCTGCACAAATCCGTGTCTTTGGTGAGATGGCTAAAAAAGGTTACATCTATCAAGGTGCAAAACCAGTTTATTGGTCATGGTCATCAGAGTCAGCACTTGCTGAAGCAGAAATCGAGTACCATGATTTAGTTTCAACCTCACTTTACTATGCCAATAAGGTTAAGGATGGTAGAGGAGTACTAGACACAGATACATATATCGTAGTTTGGACAACAACACCATTTACAGTAACAGCTTCACGTGGTTTGACTGTTGGTGCTGATATTGAATACGTTCTCGTAAAACCTGCCGGAGAAAACCGAAAATTTGTCGTTGCTTCTGAATTACTTAATAGCCTTTCTGAGAAATTTGGTTGGACTGATGTGGAAGTACTTCAGTCATGCCGTGGTGAAGAATTGAATCAAATCGTCACTGAACACCCATGGGATACAGAAGTTGATGAGCTTGTTATCCTTGGTGATCACGTTACTACTGATTCAGGTACAGGTATCGTCCATACGGCTCCTGGTTTTGGTGAGGATGACTATAACGTAGGTATCGCTAATGGCCTTGAAGTTGCCGTAACCGTTAATGAGCGTGGTATCATGATGGAAAATGCTGGTCCTGATTTTGAAGGTCAGTTCTACGATAAAGTGGCGCCAATCGTTATGGAAAAACTCGGTGATTTGCTCCTTGCTAAAGAAGAAATCTCACACTCATACCCATTTGACTGGCGTACGAAGAAACCAATCATCTGGCGTGCTGTGCCACAATGGTTTGCCTCTGTTTCTAAATTCCGTCAAGAGATTTTGGATGAGATTGAAAAAGTTAAATTCCATTCTGAGTGGGGGAAAGTTCGTCTCTACAACATGATTCGTGACCGTGGTGACTGGGTAATCTCTCGTCAGCGTGCTTGGGGTGTGCCTCTCCCAATCTTCTATGCTGAAGATAAAACACCAATCATGACTGAAGAAACAATCGAACATGTGGCTAAACTTTTCGAAGAGCACGGTTCAGTTATCTGGTGGGAACGTGATGCCAAAGATCTTCTTCCAGAAGGATTTACACATCCGGGTTCACCAAATGGTGAGTTTACTAAAGAAACTGACATTATGGACGTATGGTTTGACTCAGGTTCATCATGGAATGGTGTCGTTGTTAACCGTCCTGAGTTGACTTATCCAGCTGACCTTTATCTTGAAGGTTCAGACCAATATCGTGGATGGTTTAACTCATCACTTATCACATCTGTTGCTAATAATGGTGTTGCACCATACAAACAACTCTTGTCTCAAGGTTTTGCGCTTGATGGTAAGGGTGAAAAGATGTCTAAATCCCTCGGTAATACTATTGCTCCTAGTGATGTTGAGAAACAATTTGGTGCTGAAATTCTGCGTCTTTGGGTAACAAGTGTTGATACAACTAATGACGTTCGTATCTCAATGGATATCCTTAGCCAAGTATCAGAATCTTATCGTAAGATTCGTAACACACTTCGTTTCTTGATTGCTAATACATCTGACTTCAATCCAACAACTGATGCAGTAGCCTTTGAAGACTTGCGTTCTGTAGATCAGTACATGACTATTCGATTTAACCAATTAGTTAAGACTATTCGTGATGCCTATGCAAACTTTGAATTCTTAACTATCTACAAAGCCTTGGTTAACTTTATTAACGTTGAGTTGTCTGCTTTCTATCTTGATTTTGCCAAAGATGTGGTTTATATTGAGAGTGCAGAATCACTTGAACGTCGTCAAATGCAAACAGTCTTCTACGATGTTCTTGTTAAGATTACAAAACTATTGACTCCAATTCTTCCTCACACTGCAGAAGAAATTTGGTCATATCTTGAATTTGAAACAGAAGACTATGTTCAATTGTCAGAGTTGCCAGAAGCAGAAGATTTCGCTGGTCAAGATGCACTTCTTGAAAAATGGAATGCCTTCATGGATTTCCGTGGCCAAGCTCAAAAAGCTTTGGAAGAAGCGCGTAACGAAAAAGTTATCGGTAAATCACTTGAAGCTCATTTGACAATCTATCCTAATGCTGAAGTCAAAGAACTTCTTGAAGGTTTGAACACTAACCTTGCTCAACTTTTGATTGTTTCAGCATTGACTATTGCTGAAGGAGATGCTCCTGAATCTGCTGTAAGCTTTGAAGGTGTAGCATTCACAGTAGAACGTGCTGAAGGTGATGTCTGTGATCGTTGCCGTCGTATCGATCCAACTACCAAAGAACGTAGCTACAATGCGACTATCTGTGATCACTGTGCTAGCATTGTTGAAGAAAACTTTGCTGAAGGTGTAGCAGAAGGTTTTGAAGTAAAAGCAAAATAAAATAAAAAGAGTTCAATTTGAACTCTTTTTCTATTTGTTTTTCGAATATAGTATTGAACACAATAAAAAAAAAACTAGCTCAGCTAGTTTTTCTTATAGTCCGTAGTTATAATCATCATCTTGCATGGCTTCAACAGTACCTAGAAGGTAACCATTACCAACTTGAGAGAAGAAGTCGTGGTTAGATGTTCCTGTAGAAATACCATTCATAACGATTGGGTTAACATCGTTCGCACTATCTGGGAAGAGTGGATCTTGTCCTAGGTTCATGAGAGCCTTGTTGGCGTTATAACGTAGGAAAGTCATGACTTCCTCAGTCCATCCAACACCATCATAAAGAGATTTAGTGTAGAGCTCTTCATTTTCATACAATTGGTAGAGAAGATCATACATCCATTCACGGAAACTTTCTTGCTCTTCTTCAGGTAATTCGTTGAACCCTAGTTGGAATTTATAGCCAATATAGGTTCCGTGAACAGATTCGTCACGGATAATGAGCTTGATGATTTCAGCGACGTTAGCCAGCTTGTTATTACCAAGATAATAGAGTGGAGTAAAGAACCCTGAATAGAAAAGGAATGTTTCAAGATATGTTGAAGCAACCTTTTTCTGAAGAGGTGTTCCATTTTCATAGATATCGTTAATGATTTTCGCCTTGGTTTGTAGGTATTCGTTACTGTTAGTCCACTCGAAAATTTCTTCAATTTCAGATTTAGTATTCAAAGTTGAGAAGATTGAAGAGTAAGATTTGGCGTGAACAGACTCCATGAACTGAATGTTGTTCAATACAGCTTCTTCATGAGGTGTACGGACGTCTGCACGAATGGCTTCAACACCCGTTTGAGATTGCATGGTATCTAGCAATGTTAAACCACCGAAAACTTTTCCAACCAAATCTTTTTCTTCAGCGGAAAGTTTACGCCAGTCATCAAGGTCATTTGAAAGTGGGATACGTGTATCTAGCCAAAATTGCTCGGTCAATTTTTCCCAGGTAGATTTATCAATCGCATCTTCGATTTCATTCCAGTTAATGGCTTTGTAGTAAGTTTCCATTAGAAACCTCTTTCTTTATTGATATCGTTACTATTTTATCATAATTCAAAATCATGATATAGTTTTTTGAGTTGATCTATTAAAAAAGTCGGCGAACCGACCTTTTAATGCATTTTGTAAATAAGAGTAGTGAAGTTGCTATCGTTAAATCACTATCTTAAATGACACAGCTTTCACATTGGTTAGAACCAACCTCTTCCCCATCATCTGTATAAGTACGGATGTAGTAGATTGATTTAATTCCTTTGTTAAAGGCGTAGTTACGAAGGATAGAAAGGTCACGAGTTGTTTGTTTATTTTCTGTTTTCCATTCGTAAATTTCTTTTGGTAACTCACTACGCAAGAATAGGGTTAATGACAAACCTTGATCAACGTGTTCAGTCGCAGCGGCATAGACGTCGATAACTTTACGCATGTCCATGTCGTAGGCTGAAGTGTAGAAAGGAATTGTGTCTGTTGAAAGACCGTTGGCTGGATAGTAGATTTTTCCGATTTTCTTTTCTTGACGTTCTTCAATACGTTGTGTGATTGGATGGATAGAAGCCGAACAGTCGTTAATGTAAGAGATTGAGCCATTTGGCGCAACAGCCAAACGGTTTTGATGGTAGAGTCCATCTTTCTTAACGAGTTCACGGAGTTCCTCCCAATCTTTAGCTTGGGGGATGAAGTGGCCATCGAAAAGTTCTTTGATACGGTCAGATTTAGGAACGTATTGGCCTGTAACGTATTTGTCAAAGTAAGAACCATCAGCATATTTTGATTTTTCAAAACCGACAAAGGTTTCTTGACGTTCACGGGCAATGTTGTTAGATTCAACTAAAGTCCAGTAGTTCATAAGCATGAAGTAGATATTAGTGAATTCAACAGATTCAGGGCTACCATACTCGATATGGTGTTTAGCGAGGTAAGAGTGAAGCCCCATAGCTCCCAAACCAAAGGTATGAGCTTGTTGGTTACCATTTTTGATAGATGGAACAGCATCAATACTTGAGCTATCTGTAACAAAGGTAAGCGCACGTGTCATTGCTCTAATCGAACGACCAAAGTCAGGTGAAGTCATCATGTTAAGGATATTAGTTGATCCAAGGTTACATGAAATGTCTGTACCGAGTTTAACAAACTCTTGTGCATCGTTAAGTTCACTTGGTGTTTGAACTTGAAGAATTTCAGAACAGAGGTTTGACATGATAATCTTACCATCGATTGGATTGTGTCGATTGGCTGTATCAACATTGACGATATATGGATAACCTGATTCTTGTTGGAGTTTAGAAATTTCAGTTTCTAGCTCACGGGCATTAATCTTGGTTTTTGTGATATTTGGATTGGCAACCAACTCATCGTACATAGCTGTAATATCAATGTAGTTATATGGTTTACCGTACTCTTTTTCTACTGAGTAAGGACTGAAGAGGTACATATCTTCATTATTACGTGCCAACTCGTAGAATTTATCTGGAACTGTAACACCAAGTGATAGTGTCTTAACACGCACCTTCTCATCAGCATTCTCTTTCTTAGTAGAAAGGAAGGCAAGGATATCTGGGTGGAAAACATCCAAATAAACAACACCAGCACCTTGACGTTGGCCAAGTTGGTTTGAGTAAGAGAAGCTATCTTCAAAAAGCTTCATAACAGGCACGACACCAGAGGCTGCCCCAGCATATCCTTTGATAGGAGCACCAGCTTCACGCAGGTTAGACAAGCTAATACCTACCCCACCACCAATACGTGATAACTGGAGGGCAGAGTTGATAGAACGTCCGATAGAATTCATGTCATCCGTTACTTGAATAAGGAAACATGACACGAGCTCACCACGACGGCTACGTCCAGCATTTAGAAATGAAGGAGTAGCAGGTTGGTAACGTTGGTGAATCATTTCGTTAGCTAGGTCACTAGCTAGGTTTTCATCACCATCAGCAAAGTAAAGGGCGTTGAATAGAACACGATCTTCAATACTTTCGAGGTAAGACTCGCCATCGTTTGTTTTGAGGGCATATTGTTGGTAGAACTTGTAGGCTGCCATGAAAGATTGGAAGCGGAATTTTTGAGAATGAATTTCTGCAGACAATTTTTCGATGAAAGCAGGCTCGTATTTACCGATGAATTCAGACTCAATATAATCGTTCTCAATCAAATAATTAATTTTATCTGTGATGCTGTTGAATGCCATTGAATTTGGCTTAACGTTTTCAAGGAAGAAGGCACGAAGTGCTTCTTTATCCTTATGCAAAGGAATTTGACCGTTAACAGGACGGTTAATTTCGTTGTTGAGGCGGAAGTATGAAACATCGCCAAGATTTTTTAAAGACATAATACAGATACCAGGCTCAGTTTAATAGTAGATTAAGGTTAAAACATTAAACTAAGCAAACAAGTTCCTTTCTATATAAAAACTTGATAATTAAAGGATTTCTTTAAGTTTAGCAGGTTGAAAACCTGAAAAGACGATATCGCCGGCTTCAATAACTGGAGCAGCAGTAAAACCGAGGCTTTTAACGTAATCGATTTTTTCTGGCTGTTCATCAATGTTGATTTCTTCGAAATCAGCACCTTCCTTTTCCAAGAATTTTTTAGTCATTTTGCACTGCATGCAGTTGTTTTTAGAAAACAATGTAATCTTTGCCATTGCAAATACTCCTTTATAAAAAGATTTTAAGTGGCCAAGAGCCACTTTTTCAACTCTAATAGAATACTACCCAAAATATTGGGAAAAATCAAGCTAAATATCTCAAGGAAATACAATATTTTGTGTTTAGTATTAAAACACAACCCTATATCTTGTGTTTTAAAGGCTTTTTTAAGTTTCCTAAATTAAATAGGATTTGTATATGGAAATGACGAAAAAAGAAACATCTAACCACGAATGTTATATAATATAACATCAAAATGCCAATTCTATTTGTTTTTTCAAAAAAAACAGTGTAGAATAAAGAAAATTTTTAACTAATGGAGGTTCAAGTATGCAAGAATACTGTTCAAATCTAACTGTAAATGGTAAGACATTCTCTTTCTATGATCTCGAAAAAGCAGCAAAATCTCATGATGTTAAGGTCGGAGAACTACCTTATACCATTCGAATACTACTTGAAAGTCTCCTTCGAAAAAAAGATGGCGTCGATGTTAAGGAATCTCACATTTCTGATCTAATGAAATTTCCGAATTTTCCAACAATTTCTGAAGTACCTTTTAAACCAAGTCGTGTTATCTTACAGGATTTTACAGGGGTTCCTGTTGTTGTTGATTTAGCTTCCATGCGTGATGCTATAGTGGCTAATGGAGGTAAAGCCGAATTTATTAATCCCGAGATTCCAGTAGATTTGGTCATCGACCACTCTGTCCAAGTTGATTCATATGGATGTGATACTGCTCTTGAAGATAATATCAATCTAGAGTTTAAACGTAATAACGAGCGCTATGAGTTTCTTAAATGGGCCGAACAGTCTTTTGAAAATTACCGTGCTGTTCCACCAGCAACAGGTATTATTCATCAGGTTAATATTGAATTTTTGAGTGATGTCATTATTGAAAATGATGGGCTCCTATATCCTGACTCTATGTTTGGTACAGATAGTCACACGACTATGATTAATGGTATTGGCGTTCTTGGTTGGGGTGTTGGTGGAATTGAAGCTGAAGCAGCTATGCTAGGTGAAGCGTCTTATTTCCCAATTCCAGAGGTTATTGGTGTACATCTGACAGGAGAGCTGCCTAAAATTGCCACAGCAACAGATTTGGCTCTCAAGATTACTCAGGTGCTTCGTTCTGAAAATGTGGTTGGTAAATTTGTTGAGTACTTTGGACCTGGCTTGAAGAGTTTATCTCTAGCTGACCGTGCTACTGTCGCTAATATGGCACCGGAATATGGTGCGACTTGTGGTTATTTTCCTATTGATGACGAGACTCTTAACTACATGCGTTTAACTAATCGTGATGAGGAACATATCCAAGTCACTGAAGCCTATACAAAAGCCAATCATCTTTTCTATGATCCAAGTAAAGAAGCCAAGTATACTAAGATTGTTGAAGTCGATTTGTCATCTATTAAACCTTCTATCTCAGGTCCTAAACGTCCACAAGATTTGATTCTCTTATCTGATGCTAAGCAAGAATTTCAAGATGCAGTGGTACGTGAAGCAGGTGTCCGTGGTTTCGGTTTGGATAATGAAGAGTTAGCAAAAACTGCAAAAGTTGATTTTGAGGATCATTCAGAAACAATTCAAACGGGTCATGTTGCCATTGCAGCAATCACATCATGTACCAATACCTCAAATCCGTACGTTCTTATGGCAGCCGGTCTTTTAGCTAAAAAAGCGGTTGAGAAAGGATTAAAAGTCTCTCCAACAGTCAAGACCTCTTTGGCGCCTGGATCTAAAGTCGTTACAGGTTATCTCAAAGCTTCAGGCTTGCAAACCTATCTAGATAAGCTTGGCTTTAACTTGGTAGGTTATGGTTGCACAACTTGTATTGGTAACTCAGGAGATTTACGTCCTGAAGTGGCTAAGGCTATTGTAGACAATGACCTCCTAGCGAGTGCTGTATTGTCAGGAAATCGTAATTTTGAAGGGCGTATTAATCCACTTGTTAAAGCGAATTTCTTGGCTAGTCCACCATTAGTTGTTGCTTATGCCTTGGCTGGTAACACGAATATTGATTTGACAACTGAGCCTCTAGGCTTTGACGACAATGGTCAAGCTGTTTATTTAGAGGAGATTATGCCATCTCGTGATGACATTGAGACTTATGTTGATAAATACGTCACCCGTCAACTCTTCCAAGATGAATATGCCAGTGTCTTTTCTGATAGCGAGAAGTGGAATGCCATTCCTACTGAACAAAATCAAAATTATAAATGGAATCAAAACTCTACCTATATTCAAAACCCACCTTACTTTGATGCTTTAGGAGATGATTTGAGTATTAAACCATTGAATGATTTGAAGGTTTTGGCTAAATTTGGAGATACGGTTACAACAGACCATATTTCTCCAGCGGGTAATATTGCTAGAAATAGTCCAGCAGCTCGTTATTTGACTGAGAATGGTGTTGATTATCAAGAATTTAATTCTTATGGTAGCCGTCGTGGAAATCACGAAGTCATGATGCGAGGAACTTTTGCTAATATTCGTATCAAGAATGAGCTAGCAGATGGAAAAATTGGTGGATATACTAAATATGATGGTGATATTCTACCTATATATGATGCTGCTATGAAATATAAAGAAGCTAATCAAGATACGCTTGTAATTGCTGGTAAGGATTATGGTATGGGCTCTAGTCGTGACTGGGCTGCTAAAGGTGCAAATCTCCTTGGTGTAAAAGTAGTGCTTGCTGAGAGTTTTGAGCGTATTCACCGTTCAAATCTAGTTATGATGGGGATTTTACCAGTACAATTTATGGAAGGGGAAAATGCTGAAAGTCTTGGATTGACAGGGCATGAGACCTTTAGCTTCGATCTTTCAGAAAATCCAGGTGTCCATGATGTTATCACTGTTACAGCTTCAACACCTGAACAAACCAAAACCTTTAAAGCCTTGGTACGCTTCGATGCAGATGCTGATATTCGCTACTATAAAAATGGTGGTATCTTACCAATGGTTGTAAGAAAAAAATTGAAGGGAGCCTAATATGACAACAGTTGAAATTAATGGACTTAAGGATATGATTGCCTGTAATACTAGGATTTCATCTATTATTGATGACCATTTATCCTATGCAGGATATGATATTTCCGAGTTTATGGAAAATAAAGCGTCTTTTGAGGAAGTGATTTATCTCTTATGGAATGGTCATCTTCCTACGCAAATGGAACTCAAGTATTTTGAAGCTGAGTTGCGTAAGAACTATGACATTTCAGATGCTGTAGAACAATGCATTCTTATCCAATCTCGTCCCCATTTGCACCCAATGAGTGTTTTACGTTCAACAGTTTCACTTCTTGGGGTATACAATGTGGATGCTGAGGAGAAATCCATGGAAGCCGTTTATCAGCAAAGTATTGAATTGATGGCTAAATTGCCAACAATTATTACGACTTTTGCACGCTTACGCACTGGTAAAATGCCCCTCAAACCAAGAGAAGATTTAGGTTTTGCTGCTAATTTTCTTTACATGCTGAATGGTGTTGAACCTTCTGAAATTGAAGTTGAGGCTATGAATAAGGCCTTAATTCTACATGCTGATCATGAGTTGAATGCTTCAACTTTTGCAGCGCGTGTTTGTGCTTCGACTCTGACAGATATTTATTCGTGTGTTACAACAGCTATTGGTGCTCTAAAAGGTCCCCTGCATGGTGGGGCTAATGAACGCGTCTTTGATATGCTTAAAGAAATCCGCGAATCAGGTGATGTTTATGCTTACTTACAGGAAAAACTTGACTCTAAAGAGAAAATCATGGGATTTGGGCACCGTGTATACAAGAAACAGGACCCTCGTGAAATTTTCTTAAGAGATATGGCTAAAAAGTTGACAGAGGGTACCGAGAATGAAGAATTCTTTAATATGTCTCAAGAAATTGAAGAGTTCATGAAAGATAAGAAGGGATTAATTCCCAATGTAGACTTCTATTCAGCCACCGTATATCATACTCTAGGAATTGACAGCGATATCTTCACACTTATCTTTGCAATGAGTCGTGTTGCCGGCTGGATTGCTCATATTCAAGAGCAGCAAAAAAATAACAAATTGATTCGTCCTCGCTCACAGTATATTGGACAAGAAAATATGACCTATATTCCTTTAGAAAAACGCTAGGGAGGAAAGCTATATGGCAGAAAAAATCGTAATGACAAATGGACAGCTTCAAGTTTCTGATAGTCCAATTATCCCTTTTATTGAAGGGGATGGTGTTGGAGATGATATCTGGAAGAATGCCCAAGCAATCTTTGATAAAGCAGTAGAAGTAGCCTATGAAGGAAAGCGTCAAATTGAGTGGCAAGAGCTCCTAGCTGGTAAGAAGGCTTATGATAAAACAGGGGAATGGTTGCCGAAAAAAACATTGGAGACTATTCGAGAAAGTTTAGTTGCTATTAAGGGTCCGCTTGAGACGCCAGTAGGTGGAGGGATTCGTTCTTTAAATGTAGCTTTACGTCAAGAACTTGATCTCTACGCTTGTGTTAGACCGGTTCGTTACTTTGAAGGAGTAGCAAGTCCGCTTAAGGAACCTGAAAAAACGAATATTACTATTTTTCGTGAAAATACTGAAGATATTTATGCGGGAATTGAATGGGAAGCGGGAACAACAGATGTTAAGCGCGTGATTGAGTTTCTCCAGACAGAAATGAATGTTAGTAAAATTCGCTTCCCAGAATCAAGTAGTATCGGAATCAAGCCAATTTCAATAGAAGGAAGTAAACGTCTCATTCGCTCGGCTATCGACTATGCTCTCAAGAACAATCTAAAAAAAGTGACCTTAGTTCATAAGGGGAATATTCAAAAATTTACAGAAGGTGGCTTCCGTAAATGGGGTTATGAAGTGGCTCAGGAAGAATATAAAGAAGAATTGCTGACTGGTCGTTTAGAGATTAATGATATAATCGCGGATAACTTTCTACAACAGATTCTTTTAAATCCAGAAAAATTTGATGTTGTTGCCTTAACCAACTTGAATGGTGATTATGCCAGTGACGCCTTAGCTGCACAAGTTGGCGGTATCGGCATTTCCCCTGGAGCCAACATTAACTATCAAACAGGCCATGCTATTTTTGAAGCAACACATGGAACAGCTCCGGATATCGCAGATCAAGATAAGGCTAATCCTTGCTCAGTTCTATTATCTGGCTGCATGCTTCTAGATTATATTGGTTGGACTGAGGCAGCTCAACTGATTACAAGTGCTATTGAAAAGACATTTAAAGCTGATATCTTTACAGCTGACTTAGCATTTGGAAAACAAGCTTATTCAACGAGTGCCTTTAGCAATCAAATTCTTTCAATTATGTGATTGTTTTTGCTCGAAAATGAAAATTAACGATTGAAAACACCATGAAAGAAATTTTCTGAAAATGTTGTAAATAACTAGAGACTAGTATTTGCTTATGTTTAAAAAATTGAAAATGAGCAGTAAAATGAGAGATAGGCTTTTGAAAAACTTGTAGAAAGTACGTTTTAACCTTGATAATCTCAATTAGCTATGTTATAATTCTAAATTGTAAGGGTTATCATTGATAACTCAAATATTCCAAACTAAGAAGGAGAATCCATTATGGCTTCTAAAGATTTCCACATTGTTGCAGAAACAGGTATCCACGCACGTCCAGCTACTTTGCTTGTTCAAACAGCTAGCAAATTTGCTTCAGATATCACTCTTGACTACAAAGGTAAAGCAGTTAACCTTAAATCAATCATGGGTGTTATGAGCCTTGGTGTTGGTCAAGGTGCTGACGTAACTATCTCTGCAGAAGGTGCTGATGCTGATGATGCAATCGCAGCAATCGCAGAAACAATGACAAAAGAAGGATTGGCATAAGAATATGACAGAAATGCTTAAAGGAATCGCAGCATCTGATGGTGTTGCAGTTGCTAAGGCATATCTGCTTGTTCAACCGGACTTGTCATTTGAAACTGTAACAGTTGAAGATACAAGTGCAGAAGAGGCTCGTCTAGATGCTGCTCTAGCGGCGTCACAAGACGAGCTTTCTGTTATCCGTGAAAAAGCAGTTGAAAGCCTTGGTGAAGAAGCGGCAGCCGTTTTTGACGCTCACTTGATGGTTCTTGCTGACCCAGAAATGACTGGTCAAATTAAAGAAACTATCCGTGCTAAACAAGTTAATGCTGAAGCTGCTTTGACAGAAGTAACAGACATGTTTATCGCTATTTTTGAAGGTATGGAAGATAACCCATACATGCAAGAACGTGCAGCGGATATTCGTGACGTTACAAAACGTGTGCTTGCTAACTTGCTTGGTAAGAAATTGCCTAACCCGGCAACAATCAACGAAGAATCAATCGTTGTTGCTCATGACTTGACACCATCTGATACAGCTCAGTTGAACAAAAAGTACGTAAAAGCCTTTGTTACTAACATCGGTGGACGTACAAGTCACTCAGCTATCATGGCGCGTACACTTGAAATCGCAGCCGTTCTTGGAACAAATAACATCACAGAACTTGTCAAAGATGGTGATGTTTTGGCTGTTTCAGGTATTACTGGTGAAGTTGTTATCAACCCAACTGAAGAGCAAATTGCTGAGTTCAAAGCAGCTGGTGAAGCTTACGCTAAACAAAAAGCTGAATGGGCTCTCCTTAAAGATGCTCAAACAGTTACTGCTGATGGAAAACATTTCGAATTGGCTGCTAACATCGGTACACCTAAAGACGTTGAAGGTGTAAATGATAACGGTGCAGAAGCTGTTGGTCTCTATCGTACAGAATTCTTGTATATGGATTCTCAAGACTTCCCAACTGAAGATGACCAATATGAAGCTTACAAAGCAGTTCTTGAAGGTATGAACGGTAAACCTGTTGTCGTTCGTACAATGGATATCGGTGGGGATAAAGAACTCCCTTACTTCGACCTTCCTAAAGAAATGAACCCATTCTTGGGTTACCGTGCTTTGCGTATTTCTATCTCTGAAACTGGTAATCAAATGTTCCGTACACAATTGCGTGCTTTGCTTCGTGCATCTGTTCACGGTAAATTGCGTATCATGTTCCCAATGGTTGCTTTGTTGACTGAGTTCCGTACTGCTAAAGGTATTCTTGAAGAAGAAAAAGCTAAATTGGTTGCTGAAGGTGTTGCCGTTGCAGACGATATCGAAGTAGGTATCATGATTGAAATCCCAGCTGCAGCTATGCTTGCTGACCAATTTGCTAAGGAAGTTGATTTCTTCTCAATTGGTACAAATGACCTTATCCAATACACAATGGCTGCTGACCGTATGAACGAACAAGTTTCATACCTTTACCAACCATATAACCCATCAATCCTTCGTTTGATTAACAATGTTATCAAAGCGGCTCATGCTGAAGGTAAATGGGCTGGTATGTGTGGTGAAATGGCCGGTGACCAAACTGCTGTTCCACTTCTTGTTGGAATGGGCTTGGATGAGTTCTCAATGTCAGCGACATCTGTTCTTCGTACACGTAGCTTGATGAAGAAACTTGACACAGCTAAAATGGAAGAATACGCTAACCGTGCTCTTACTGAATGTGCAACAATGGAAGAAGTTCTTGAACTTTCAAAAGAATACGTTAACGTAGACTAATCATAAAAAGTGGAGGCTTAGGCTTTCACTTTTTTTATATCTAAACGGAGACAAAATAATTGACTCATTCTTTAGTTAGGAGTAGAATACGGCTAACCTAGGTTAACAATTTTAACTATTTTTTGTCAAAATTTTCTGAATAATTCTCGTTTAAATCTTGGAATATTTCTAAAAAAATGATAAAATAGGTTTTATAATAGATAAAAGGAGTTACTATCTTGGCTAAACAATACAAAAACTATGTCAATGGTGAGTGGAAAACATCTGAAAACGAAATTACTATCTATGCACCTGCAAACGGTGAGGAACTTGGATCAGTTCCAGCAATGAGCCAAGCTGAAGTAGACGAAGTCTACGCAGCAGCTAAAGCAGCACTTCCAGCATGGCGTGCGCTTTCATATGCTGAACGTGCAGCTTACCTTCATAAAGCAGCAGATATCTTGGAACGTGATGCAGAAAAAATCGGTCAAGTTCTTTCTAAAGAAATCTCTAAAGGTTTGAAATCTGCAATCGGTGAAGTTGTTCGTACTGCTGAAATCATCCACTATGCAGCTGAAGAAGGTTTGCGTTTGGAAGGTGAAGTACTTGAAGGTGGTGCATTTGACGCTGGTAGCAAGAAAAAAATCGCTGTTGTTCGTCGCGAACCAGTAGGTCTTGTCCTTGCTATCTCTCCATTTAACTACCCAGTAAACTTGGCTGGTTCTAAAATTGCTCCTGCCTTGATTGCTGGTGACGTTGTTGCCTTCAAACCACCAACACAAGGTTCTATCTCAGGTCTTCTTTTGGTTGAAACATTTGTTGAAGCTGGTATCCCTGCAGGTGTCTTGAACTCTATCACAGGTCGTGGTTCTGTTATCGGTGACTACATCGTTGAACACAAAGCAGTTGATTTCATCAACTTCACAGGTTCAACACCAGTTGGTGAAAATATCGGTCGTTTGGCAGCTATGCGTCCAATCATGCTTGAACTTGGTGGTAAAGATGCCGCTATCGTTCTTGAAGATGCTGATCTTGACTTGACTGCTAAAAACATTGTTGCTGGTGCCTTTGACTATTCAGGTCAACGTTGTACAGCTATCAAACGTGTCCTTGTAATGGATAGCGTTGCAGATGAATTGGTAGAAAAAGTAACTGCTTTGGTAGGTAATATCACTGTTGGTATGCCTGAAGAAAGCGCAAGCGTTACACCACTTATCGATACAAAAGCAGCTGACTTCGTTCAAGGTTTGATTGATGATGCCGTTGAACAAGGTGCTACTGCTAAAACTGAATTGAAACGTGAAGGTAACCTTATCTACCCAGCTGTCTTTGACCATGTGACAACTGACATGCGTCTTGCTTGGGAAGAACCATTTGGTCCAGTATTGCCATTCATCCGTGTATCTTCAGTTGAAGAAGCAATCAAGATTTCTAACGAATCTGAATTTGGACTTCAAGGTGCTGTCTTCACACAAGACTACCCACGTGCATTTGCAATTGCTGAACAACTTGAAGTTGGTACAGTTCACATCAACAACAAAACACAACGTGGTACAGACAACTTCCCATTCCTTGGTGTTAAAGGATCTGGTGCCGGAACTCAAGGTGTGAAATACTCTATCGAAGCTATGACTCGTGTGAAATCAACAGTATTTGATATCGCAAACTACTAAGAGTGTAGCTATTCAATCATTAAAAAAGTGTAAAGAGTCCCAATAATAGGGGCTCTTTTTCTTTTAAAATATGGTATAATAGAACTAAATTTCGAATATAGAGAGTTTTCTGACAATGAATAAATCTTATTTTTACTTGGTTATGAAGACGCATGAGTTAGAGGTACCATACACTGGTCAACTTCGTCGTGTGCGTGTTCTTCTACCTAAGAACTATGAAACGGATACAGATCGTTCTTACCCTGTCGTGTATTTCCATGATGGTCAGAATGTTCTTTATAGTAAGGAGTCCTTTTCTGGCTATTCTTGGAAGATTATCCCAACAATCAAGCGTAATCCTGATATTTCGCGCATGATTGTTGTAGCCATTGATAATGATGGTCCTGGCCGTATGAATGAGTATTCTGCGTGGAAGTACCAAGAATCTAATATCCCTGGTGTCCAGTTCGGAGGTAAGGGTGTAGAGTATGCAGAGTTTGTCATGGATGTGGTTAAACCCTTTATTGATAAGGAATACCGTACCCTCTCTGACCGTCAGCATACAGCTATGATTGGTTCATCTCTCGGTGGTAATATCACTCAGTTTATGGGGCTTGATTATAAGGAGCAGATTGGTTGTCTTGGGGTATTTTCTTCAGCTAACTGGTTGCATCAGGATGCTTTTGATCGTTACATGTCGCATCAAAAGCTCGATTCAGATCAACGTGTCTACATATATGTAGGAACTGAGGAAGCTGATGATACTGACAAGACCTTGATGGCTGGTAATATTAAGCAGGCTTATATAGACTCTTCATTGAGCTATTATCATGATTTGATTGCTCGTGGGGTTGATTTGGAAAATATCAAGATTCACATTCAATCTGGTGCTGAACACAATGAAGAAGCTTGGGCAGAGAATTTACCAGACTGTCTTCGCTTTTTCGCTGAAAAATGGGACTAGTCTTTATTAACGCAAATTAATTTAATTTAGGAAAAGGAATATAAATATGAATATCGAACATCTTAGCCACTGGAGTGGTCAACTTAACCGTGAAATGTATGTTAACCGTTACGGTCACGCTGGTATCCCTGTTGTGGTTTTTGCCTCATCAGGTGGTAGCCATAACGAATACTATGACTTTGGTATGATTGATGCTTGTGCACGTTTTATCGAAGAAGGACGCGTACAATTCTTTACACTTTCAAGTGTTGATAGTGAAAGCTGGCTTTGTGATTGGAAAAACCCACATGATCGTGCTGAAATGCATCGCGCTTATGAACGTTATGTTATTGAAGAAGCTATTCCATTTATCAAACACAAAACTGGTTGGTTTGATCCAATGATGACAACAGGTTGTTCAATGGGGGCATACCATGCGCTTAATTTCTTCTTGCAACACCCTGATGTTTTCAATAAAGTAGTAGCCCTTAGTGGTGTCTACGATGCTCGTTTCTTTGTGGGTGAGTTTGGAGGGGACGAAGCTATTTACCAAAATTCCCCATCAGATTATATCTGGAACCAAAATGATGGTTGGTTTATCGACCGCTACCGTCAAGCTGAGATCATCGTATGTACAGGTCTTGGTGCATGGGAACAAGATGGTCTTCCATCTTACTATAAACTCAAGGAAGCCTTTGAACAAAAGAATATTCCAGCTTGGTTCTCTGAGTGGGGTCATGATGTCGCTCACGATTGGGAATGGTGGCGTAAACAAATGCCTTATTTCCTTGACAATATGAACCTATAATTTCTTTGTCCATCCCATCTAAATAACTATAAAAGAGGAATTACTAATGAATTATCTTGTTATTTCACCATACTATCCACAAAACTTCCAACAGTTTACAGTTGAACTTGCTAATAAGGGCATCACTGTTCTTGGTATTGGTCAAGAGCCTTATGAACAATTGGATCAACCTTTGAAAGAGGCTTTGACTGAGTACTTCCGTGTAGACAATCTGGAAAACTTGGATGAAGTTAAACGTGCGGTAGCCTTTCTTTTCTATAAACACGGACCAATTGACCGAATCGAATCTCATAACGAATACTGGTTGGAATTGGATGCTGCTCTTCGTGAACAGTTCAATGTTTTTGGTGCTAAGCCAGAAGATCTTAAGAAGACTAAATTTAAGTCTGAAATGAAAAAACTCTTCCAAAAAGCTGGAGTTCCAGTTGTACCTGGTGCTGTCATTAAAACTGATGAAGATGTGGATAAAGCTGTGAAAGAAATCGGTCTTCCAATGATTGCTAAGCCAGATAATGGGGTTGGTGCAGCTGCAACCTTCAAACTTGAAACAGAAGATGATATCAATCACTTTAAGGCTGAGTGGGATCATGAAACAGTTTATTTCTTTGAAAAATTTGTAACTTCAAGCGAAATCTGTACTTTCGATGGTTTGATTGATCATGACGGTAATATTGTCTTCTCGACAACTTTTGATTATGCCCACACACCACTTGACTTGATGATTTACAAGATGGATAATTCTTACTACGTTCTTAAGGAAATGGATCCTAAGTTACGTAAGTATGGTGAGGCAATTGTCAAAGAATTTGGTATGAAGGAACGTTTCTTCCATATTGAGTTCTTCCGTGATGGTGACGATTATATTGCTATTGAATATAACAACCGTCCAGCAGGTGGTTTCACAATCGACGTGTATAACTATGCTCACTCTCTCGATTTGTACAAGGGGTATGCGGATATCGTTGCTGGCGAACCATTCCCAGCTTCTCAGTTTGAGCCACTTTACTGTTTGGCGACTTCACGTCGTGCAAGCTCTCACTATGCTTATTCAGAAGAAGAACTTTTTGATAAGTATCGTGAACAACTTAAAGTTAAGAAAATCATGCCTGCAGCCTTTGCGGAGTTGCAAGGTGACTTCCTCTATATGTTGACAACTCCAAGTCGTGAGGAAATGGAACAAATGATTGAGGACTTTGGTAAAAAAGCCTAATTTGTATATGTTAAAAGCACTTCAGTTTACTCTGAAGTGCTTTTGTAATGCCTTATTTTTCGTGAAGTTCTTGATTTTTAAGAACCAGTTCTGAAACTTTGGCGAATTTTTTAAGTTTTTTGAGGTCTTCTGGATGGGTTACAAAGCTAATGACGCTACCTTCATTTCCCATACGACCAGTACGTCCTGCACGGTGAGTATAGGCTTCGCGATCTCGAGGAATATCGAAATTGATGACTACCTCTAGATTTTCAATATCGATGCCGCGTGCCAAGAGGTCAGTACCTAGTAAGAGTGAAATCTCATGATTCTTGAATTTTTCCAAGATAACCTTACGGAATTTGACGTTGATGTCACTAGCCAATGATACCGCTGAGGCCCCGTTAAATTGGAGGCGTTCTTCAGTAGCCCCAAGGTCAGAAAGACTGTTGAAAAAGACAAGGCCACGGAAGTCAGGAATATTGGAGAATTTACGAAGAAGTTCGACACGGTTACGTTTATCAACGCTGATATAATAATGTTTGATGGTGTCTAATTCCTGATCAGATAGGTCATAAACGATGGTATTTTCGACAAGATTTTGATCATCAATTTTGTTGGTTGCCGAAATATAAATCATTTGATGGTCACGAGGAACATGGTGGCTGATTTTTGTCACAAAGTGGTATTGGCTATCACTGAGAAGCTCATCAAATTCATCTAGGACGATGGTGTTGACATTCATCATCTTGATCTTTTTGAGTTTAATCAGCTCAAAGACACGGCCAGGTGTTCCGATGAGAATTTCCGGTCCTTTCTTCAGGCGTTCAATTTGTCTCTTTTGACTAGAGCCAGAAAGGAAGAGTTGGGCAGTGAGTCCTAGTGGCTCAGCCCATTGTTTGGTCACATCAAAAATCTGTCCAGCAAGCTCTGAATTGGGTGCTAGGATAAGCAATTGCTGAGATTTTTTGGGCTTGAGTAAGAGGAGCAATGGGAGAAGGTAGGCTAGAGTCTTACCTGTTCCTGTAGGACTGATACCTAGGATATTGTCTCCTTCAGTGATTGGTGCAAAGAGTTCTTTTTGAATGGCAGTCTCTGTAGTGATTCCTTTTTCTTTAAGGAGGTCTTGCCATTGTTCAGGAAAGTTTTTAAACATAAAAGTCTCATTTTCTATATGGATTTGCTTTTATTATATCATGATTTAGTGTAGAATAAATAAGAAAGACTATATTAGATAGGAATTTACCATGCCTAAAAAACCGATTATTATTGGGGTTACGGGTGGCTCTGGTGGGGGTAAGACCAGTGTTTCTCGTGCCATTCTATCAAATTTTCCAGATGAGAAAATTGCTATGATTGAGCATGATTCTTATTATAAGGATCAGTCACATTTGACTTTTGAAGAGCGTGTATCAACTAACTACGATCATCCCTTTGCCTTCGATACAGATCTTATGATTGAACACATCAATGAGCTGATTGCTGGGCGTCCAGTGGATATTCCGATTTATGACTACACCCAACACACTCGTAGTGAAAAGACTTATCGTCAGGAACCACAGGATGTCTTCATTGTTGAAGGGATTTTGGTACTTGAGGATAAACGCTTGCGTGACTTGATGGATATCAAGCTTTTTGTAGATACTGATGATGACATTCGTATTATCCGTCGTATCAAGCGTGACATGGAAGAGCGTGGCCGTAGCTTGGATAGTATTATTGAGCAATATATCAGTGTGGTTAAACCTATGTACCACCAGTTTATCGAACCTACGAAACGCTACGCAGATGTGGTGATTCCTGAAGGTGTCACAAATACTGTTGCTATCGATTTGATTAATACTAAGGTAGCAAGCATTTTGAAAGAAAGTCAGAAAGCCTAAGCAGGAGCTTGGCTTTTTTGGTATAATTGAAACGTTATGATTATTTTACAAGGAAACAAGATTGAGCGCTCTTTCTCAGGGGATGTGCTCTTTGATAATATTAATATTCAGGTAGATGAACGCGATCGTATTGCCCTTGTTGGACGTAACGGTGCTGGGAAATCAACCCTATTGAAAATTTTGGTTGGAGAGGAAGCGCCGACAAGTGGTGAAATCAACACAAAACGTGATTTGAATTTGTCTTACTTAGCTCAGGATAGTCGCTTTGAGTCTAGCAATACCATCTATGCGGAAATGTTAAATGTTTTTGCAGGTCTTCGTGCAGACGAAAAACGCCTTCGTGACATGGAAATGAAGATGGCTGAGTTAACTGGGTCAGACTTGGACAAGTTAATGACTGACTACGATCGCCTTTCTGAGGATTTCAGACAGCGAGGTGGTTTTACCTATGAATCTGATATCAGAGCCATTCTCAATGGTTTTAAGTTTGATGAAAGCATGTGGGAGATGCCTATTTCAGATCTTTCTGGAGGGCAAAACACGCGCTTAGCTTTGGCGAAAATGCTGCTTGAGAAGCCTGAACTCTTGGTACTGGATGAACCGACTAACCACTTGGATATCGAAACCATTGCCTGGTTGGAGAATTACCTGGTCAATTATCAGGGAGCTCTAATCATTGTCAGTCACGACCGTTATTTTTTGGATAAGGTGGCGACAGTAACCCTGGATTTGACCAAACATAGTTTAGATCGTTATGTCGGAAACTATTCAAAATTCATGGACCTTAAGGCTGAAAAGTTGGCCACTGAAGCAAAGAACTTCGAAAAACAACAAAAGGAAATTGCTAAGTTGGAGGACTTTGTTAATCGTAATATTGTCCGTGCTTCTACAACTAAGCGTGCTCAAGCCCGTCGTAAACAGCTAGAGAAAATGGAACGTCTGGATAAGCCAACAGAAGGCCAGAAGTCAGCTAATATGACTTTTCATGCGGATAAGGTCTCTGGGAATGTGGTCTTGACAGTTAAGGATGCTGCTATCGGTTATGACGATGAGATTCTCTCAGAGCCTATTTCCCTGGATGTTAAGAAGATGGATGCCATTGCCATCGTTGGTCCAAATGGTATCGGGAAAACAACCTTTATCAAGTCGGTAGTGGGTAAATTGCCGTTTATCAAGGGAACGTCAACCTATGGTGCCAATGTTGAAGTGGGGTATTATGATCAAACCCAATCTGCCTTGACACCGTCGAACACTGTTCTTGATGAGTTGTGGAATGATTTTGCGACAACTCCAGAAGTTGAGATTCGTAACCGTCTGGGAGCCTTCCTTTTCTCAGGTGATGATGTCAAAAAGTCGGTTTCCATGCTTTCTGGTGGTGAGAAAGCTCGTCTGCTCCTAGCTAAATTATCAATGGAAAACAACAACTTCCTCATCCTAGATGAGCCGACCAACCACTTGGACATTGATAGTAAGGAAGTCTTGGAAAATGCCCTCATTGACTTTGATGGAACGCTTCTCTTTGTCAGCCATGACCGTTACTTTATCAACCGTGTGGCAACCAAAGTAATGGAAATTTCTGAGGATGGGGCAACCATTTATCTTGGAGATTATGATTACTACCTTGAAAAGAAGGCGGAGCTTGAAGAGTTAGCACGTCTTGAAGCAGAGGAAAATCAAGTATCAGAGGAGGTTCAAGTAGCTTCAGCGGGTGCTAGTGATTATCAAGCTCAAAAAGCCAATCAAAAAGAGATGCGTAAATTAAGCCGACGCATTGAGCAAATTGAAAATGAGCTAGAGACGATTGAAGAACGCTTGGAGGAAATCTCTGCTGCCATGCTTGAAACAAATGACGTGGCAGAATTGTCTGACTTACAGAAAGAGCTGGATGACTTATCAGTCAATCAAGAAGCTCTGATGGAAGAGTGGAGTGACCTATCAGAACAATTGGAAAGTTAAGGAATGATGAGAACCTTTTCATGTTTTGAGTTGTGAAAGGCTTACATTGTTGGTATAATAGTCTTAGTATATAAAAGGAGACTAACTTTATGAACAAAGTAAAGAAAAAAGTGTATCGTAACACAACATCTTTCAACATGATGGCATGGGGATCATTTGGCTTCTTCGTAATCTTGATGTTGGTAGGCCTCTATACCCTTAAAGAGCCTTTGATGGTTAAGGGTTACTACCTCATGGGATGTGTTGGTTTGATTTCATCTTCATTTACAGTATCTAAGGTTGTCCGTGATAACCAAGAAGATGAAGAAAACTATAATAAGCTCATCGCTCAACAAACTTTCGAACAATAAGAGGAGAAGCCTGAAAAGGCTTTTTCTTTTTGCAGATTTCATGAAAGCTTTATTGTTATGGCTGAAAATAAGTGATAGAATAAGGGAGTCATGAAAATCATTTTCATGGTTAAAAGTTATCTTATTAGGAGAATATTTCATGGAGAACTACGTAGAGAAAATTAATTGGGAGAAGTTTAAAAAGCCGATAGTCATAGAGACAGTAACATTGAATGAGGATTCTGAAAACTATTTATTTAAAAAACAACTAGATGCTGTAAAAGAAATGTTGAATCATTTTGATAACGAAAAAGATTCAAAAGGTGAAGTAATATCAAGGAATATCTCAATTGCCGGGGAACGTGGGTCTGGTAAAACTTCTTTTTTAAAATCTCTAAAGAATATCTTGAGTGATGACTACTATGTTTTTGATATTGTGGGTTCTGAAATATTGTCTTCTAATATGACAATAATAGATGTTTTTTTATCACATTTAGATGGATTGATTAATATAATTTCTAAAGATAATCAAGGAAATTGTATAAAACTTTCAGAGTTGAAAAGGTTATTAAAAAAAGCTATGGCTGCCATTGGTGCTGAGAAGCAAGAAAAGTAGTACTATAAAAACGGGCAGCCAGAAAATGCGATGTTGCAGGCCTTATCTGATCGCCTAGGTTTAGAAGTTATTTTCGCAGATATATTAGATTGTTTGAAGGGAATACTTGAATTTCAAGGACAAATTGTAAAAGATTTTGTTTTGATCATTGATGATTTAGATTTAGTGAAAAATTCGTTGGTCTCTCAATTTTTGACTGAAATGCAACGCTATTTGGATAAAAAGCTAATCATTATATTTGCCTATCGAGAAAGACAGTTAGAGAATTCGTTATTTGAAGATAGATTTAATGATAATAAGAATCTTATTGGTCAAAATATTATTGAAAGTGATGAACTATATTCACAAATTGAACAATTCCTTGTTAAGCTAGTTCCCTATGGAAATAGAATAAAATTATATAGTCAAGATGATGTTTTAAAACTTCCAATTACAAAAATTTTAAGTTCACTTGAGATTATTGGTGAAAATCATTATATTGTAAATGACAATTTACATATAGTTAATTCGAGAAGTGAATCGTTAGAGTTTACAGTTGAGGAATGGTTTTATAAGTACATTCATAGGCACACAGATTTATACATTAAACCGGTAGATACAAGAGAAGATACTCATCAATTTTTACCTAGAAGTTTAAGGGAATTGATTCAATGTTTTGAAATGTTTGATAATATGAAGCCATTGGGAACGATTGATGATAAAGACTTCTCAAAAAATATACTTTCAAATCTTGAAATATTGAAACGCTATAAATCCTTTAAGGTAAGTATACAATTTGCTTCAAATTCTAGCATACTGGATTACTTTAATGAGTGGGAAGCTTCAAAACCGTTTCATAAAAATATGATAACATATCGTTTTTTAAATCGTAGTGATAAACTAAAAGGTTATCCTTATGATTTAGAAAATAGAACGGATTATAATATTACCTTTGGAGATGTATTGGCACGTATTGAGGCTGAGAAATATCAAAAAAATATTTTAAATAATAGATTAGAGAATTATTTTCTTTATATTGTTAAGCTTAATTATTCAATAGAGC
>NZ_JACLQJ010000012.1:0-64235 GCF_016648665.1 Streptococcus sp. 23.2 | reverse complement strand
AGCGTCTTTAGGCGCTGGCTGGTATTATGGGCTTATAGCCCTTGATCAAACCACCCGTTAGACGGGTGGTTATGATTCTGAAGAGAGTAGTTGGGAATCCGACTGCTCTTTTTTGGTAAAAAAACACTCACTCCATTAAGGAGTGAGAATAGCTATAAATTAGTAAGTCAAGACAAAGTTTTTCTTCTTACCACGACGGATAACAGTAATTTCATTATCAATTTTATCTGCATCTGATAGAGTGTAATCCAAGTCTTGCACACGTTCACCATTGATGTAGATAGCACCGTTTTGTACATCTTCACGTGCTTGGCGTTTAGAAGGTGAAATCTTAGCGTTGACGAGAAGTTCAACGATGTTCAGATTTTCATCTGCTGAGATCTCATAAGTTGGGACACCGTTAAGGGCAACTTTAAGGTCGCGTGCTGAGAGAGCTTTAAGATTACCAGCGAAGAGTTGTTCAGTGATGTGAACAGCTTGTTCGTAGGCCTCTTTACCGTGAACCAAGGTAACAACTTCGCGAGCCAAAATCTTTTGTGCCAAACGTTGGTGACGAGCTTGGTCAAATTCTTTACCGATTTCTTCGATTTCTTCAAGTGACAAGAAAGTGAAAATCTTCAAGAAGCGAACAGCATCGTCATCCATAACGTTGAGCCAGAATTGGTACATTTCGTAAGGTGTTGTTTTAGTAGCATCAAGCCAGACAGCGTTACCTTCAGATTTACCGAATTTTTTACCAGTTGAATCTGTGATAAGTGGAACTGTGATAACGTGTCCAGATTTGTCCGCTTTACGACGCAAGAGCTCAGTACCTGCTGTCATGTTACCCCATTGGTCAGAACCACCAATTTGGAGGGTTACGCCGTACTTATCGTTGAGTTCGTAGAAATCGTAACCTTGCATGATTTGGTAGGCAAACTCAGTGTAAGAGATACCTGTTTCGATACGTTTCTTAACAGATTCTTTACTCATCATGTAGTTAACTGTGAAATATTTACCCACGTCACGCAAGAAATCGATGAAGCTGACTGAACCAAACCAATCATAGTTGTTGACCATAACGGCTTTATTGTCACCATTTTCAAAATCAAGGAAACGAGAAAGCTGACCTTGGATTTTTTCAACCCAACCTTCAACGGTTTCTTTGGTTTGGAGGCTACGTTCGGCATCTTTAAATGATGGGTCACCAATCAAACCTGTTGCACCACCAACGAGGGCGTAAGGTTTGTGTCCAGCCAATTGAAGTCGGCGACTTGTAAGGATAGCGACAAGGTGTCCAAGGTGGAGACTGTCTGCTGTTGGGTCATAACCAGTGTAGTATGAGACGGGTCCCTCTTCAAAGGCTTTTACAAGGGCTTCTTCATCTGTGGTTTGAAAAATCAAGCCACGTGCTTTTAGTTCTTCAAAAATTGTCATGATATTCTCCAGTAAAGTATATTCTGCACCATTATACCAAAAGAAAGTAGGCCTATGCAAGCTTTGTCAAAGTTTGTTATAATAGGCTTTGAGGTATTTCTATGAATTTTGAAAAAATAATAAATTATTTTAGACGACTAGGGCAGGCTATTCGCACAAGGTTTGCTGGTTTTAGGTCTAAAAGAGGGGATAAATCTTTTAATGAAAGGAAAGCTACGACTGATTCTAAGTGGAATCGTAAGCAAGGGAGAAAGTCGACTGAGGACCGGATGACACTCTTAGACATGGGCGATGTTTTCTTAAAAACCTTAAAGCTTTTGTCTGATTTCTTTTATGTGGTTATTATCGTCCTTACCTTGTTCGGTGCAGGAATTGGTTTGGGTTATTTGGGGAGTCAAATTGAGTCTGTTCCGTCGATTAAGGACAAAACCTTGTTGAATCAGATTAGTGAGGTTAGTTTGGTATCTTCGATGAGCTATTCCGATTCTAAGAAGATTACGGATATTGATACTGACTTGCTGAGAACACCTATTGAGAGTGATGCGATTTCTAACAATGTCAAAAATGCCATCATTGCGACTGAGGATGAAAATTTTAAGAAGCATAAGGGTGTTGTGCCAAAGGCAGTATTTAGGGCTTTGGTGTCATCAGTTTTGGGAGTTGGCTCTTCAAGTGGTGGTTCGACGCTAACGCAGCAGTTAATTAAGCAACAGGTAACAGGAGATGCACCAACCTTTAAACGTAAGGCGGCAGAGATTATCTATGCCTTACAATTGGAGCGTCGTGTTTCTAAAAATGAAATTTTAACCGATTATCTGAATGTTTCTCCTTTTGGACGTAATAACAAGGGGAAAAATATTGCTGGTATTGAGGAGGCTGCTCAAGGTATCTTTGGCGTATCTACAGCGGATTTGACAGTTCCTCAGGCTGCCTATCTGGCAGGTTTACCACAGAGCCCAATTGTCTACTCACCTTATACAGCTGACGGTCAATTAAAAAACGCAGAGGATCTTTCTTATGGCTTGGCACGTCAACAAGATGTACTCTACAATCTTTATCGTGGCGGCTATCTAGATAAGTCGCAGTACGAAAGCTATAAGAGTTATGACATCACTAAAGATTTCAAGGCTGGTGAGAAGTCTGATGCCGTAAGTCATGACTATTTGTACTATTCTGTCATGTCTGAGGCTCAGGATGTCATGTATGATTACCTCGTTAAACGTGACAAGGTATCGAGTCAAGATTTGAAAAATGATAAGACAAAGGAAAGCTATCGTGAGAGAGCCCTTCAAGAGCTCCAAACCGGTGGCTACAGCGTTAAGACAACTATTGATAATGCAGTTTATAATGCGATGCAAGATGCTGCGAGTCAATATGGTGGCCTCCTCGACCAAGGTGGCAATAGTGGAGTTGAAGTCGGAAATGTGCTCATGGATAATGCGACTGGAGCAATTCTAGGATTTGTTGGTGGTCGTAGTTACGAAAATAATCAAAATAACCATGCCTTTGATACGGCACGCTCCCCAGGCTCATCTATTAAGCCTATTATCGCTTATGGAATTGCTATTGATCAAGGTTTGATGGGTAGCTCAAGTATCCTTTCTAACTACCCAACTAATTTTACGGGTGGAACGCCTATTCTCCATGATGGTGATAAAGGTACAGCTATGATGAACCTACAAGAGGCACTCAATACCTCATGGAACATTCCAGCCTTTTGGACTTACCAAATGCTTCAACGTCATGATGTTGATGTTGAGGGTTACATGACCAAGATGGGTTATAAGATTGCTAATTACAATATCGAGAGTTTGCCTCTTGGTGGAGGAATTGAAACCACGGTTGCCCAACAGGTAAATGCCTATCAAATGCTTTCAAATGGTGGCGTCTATGAGAAGGGCTATATGATTGATAGTATTACCGACCGGACTGGCGAAGTTATCTATCAGCATAAATCTGAAGGGGTTCAAGTCTTTTCAAGAGCTACGGCTAGCATCATGGATAACTTGCTCAAAGAAGTGGTAGTTAAGGGAGCAACAACTCAATTTCATTCTGAATTGAAAAATGTCAATGGTGCAGCAGCCTCAGCGGACTGGATGGGAAAAACAGGAACGACAGATAACTTTGCGGATGCTTGGTTGATTGTGTCAACGCCTGGTATTACTCTTGGTGGTTGGGCTGGTTATGACAATAATACACCAACCAATTCTAAAACGGGTTACACCTATAATGCGCAATATATGGCTCGTTTGACTTCCGCTATCTATAATGCTAATCCAGGTATTTTTAAAACTGGAGACAAGTTTAATATCGATTCAAGTGCCATTAAGGCAAGTGTACTCAAATCAACAGGTCTTAAACCAGCAACAGTGTCTGTCAATGGTCGTAATGTTTCTGTAAGTGGTGAAATGGTTGATACTTACTGGGCTAAAAATGGACCTGGAGATACGACTTACAAGTTTGCTATTGGTGGAACCGACAGTGACTATCAAAAAGCCTGGTCTAGCATTCTTGGAGGGCATTAGGAATTGCCAAGAAAACTTGCAAAAAAGTAAAAAATTAGGTATAATATAGACAACTATTTGTCGTCTTACTTGGTTGAAATATTGTCCAATCAAGAGATACAGCAGTTAAATCAACGTTTTTTCGGTCAGATTTAGCTGCTATTTTTGTGCTTATTTTTAGGATTTTCAAGTGTTGTAATGCATATTTAAAGGTTCTAAAAATTCACAGATTAAGTTTTTCGCTTATCATTAATCAGCTAAGTGGACCTTGGTGTTTGATCACTTGTCAATAGGACAAGCAACTGAAAAAGGCAGAAGACAAATATTTAAAGTGCACGACTTGCAAAGCAAGTCTCGAATGTAGAAAAGGAGTAGAAGACTTGGCAGGACATGACGTTCAATACGGGAAACATCGTACCCGTCGTAGTTTTTCAAGAATCAAAGAAGTTCTTGATTTACCAAACTTGATTGAAATCCAAACGGATTCATTCAAAGAATTCTTGGATACTGGTCTTAAAGAGGTTTTTGAGGATGTACTTCCTATCTCAAACTTCACAGACACTATGGAATTGGAATTCGTTGGTTACGAATTGAAAGAGCCTAAGTATACACTTGAAGAAGCTCGTATCCACGATGCATCATACTCAGCACCTATCTTTGTGACTTTCCGCCTTATTAACAAAGAAACTGGTGAAATCAAAACTCAGGAAGTCTTCTTCGGAGATTTCCCTATTATGACTGAGATGGGTACTTTCATCATCAATGGTGGTGAACGTATTATCGTTTCTCAGTTGGTGCGCTCACCTGGTGTTTACTTTAACGATAAGGTTGATAAAAACGGTAAAGTGGGTTATGGATCAACAGTTATCCCTAACCGTGGGGCATGGCTTGAGCTTGAAACAGATTCAAAAGACATTGCCTACACTCGTATCGACCGTACACGTAAGATTCCATTCACAACACTTGTGCGTGCGCTTGGATTCTCAGGTGATGACGAAATTGTTGATATCTTTGGTGATAGCGAGTTGGTTCGTAATACCATTGAAAAAGATATCCACAAAAACCCAGCAGATTCACGTACTGATGAAGCGCTTAAAGAAATTTATGAACGTCTTCGTCCAGGTGAACCAAAAACTGCCGACAGCTCACGTAGCTTGCTTGTAGCTCGTTTCTTTGATCCACGTCGTTATGACTTGGCTGCTGTTGGTCGTTACAAAGTCAATAAAAAACTTAACATCAAGACACGTCTTTTGGGACAAACAATTGCTGAAAACTTGGTAGATCCTGAAACAGGTGAAATCCTTGTTGAAGCTGGTACTGAAATGACACGTGATGTGATTGATTCAATCGCAGAATACTTGGATGGTGATTTGAACAAATTTGTATACACACCAAACGATTATGCGGTGGTTACAGAACCTGTTGTTCTTCAAAAATTCAAGGTTGTTGCACCAAATGATCCAGATCGTGTGGTTACAATTGTTGGTAATGCCAACCCAGATGATAAAGTTCGTGCTTTGACAACAGCGGATATCTTGGCTGAAATGAGCTACTTCCTCAACCTTGCTGAAGGTATCGGTAAAGTAGACGATATCGACCACCTTGGTAACCGTCGTATCCGTGCGGTTGGTGAATTGCTTGCTAACCAATTCCGTATTGGTTTGGCTCGTATGGAACGTAACGTACGTGAGCGTATGTCGGTTCAAGATAACGAAGTCTTGACACCACAACAAATCATCAATATTCGCCCTGTAACTGCAGCTGTTAAAGAATTCTTCGGTTCTTCACAGTTGTCACAGTTCATGGACCAACACAACCCATTGTCAGAGTTGTCACACAAACGTCGTTTGTCAGCCTTGGGACCTGGTGGTTTGACACGTGACCGTGCCGGATATGAAGTTCGTGACGTGCACTACACGCACTACGGTCGTATGTGTCCAATTGAAACACCTGAAGGACCTAACATCGGTTTGATCAATAACTTGTCTTCATATGGACACCTTAACAAGTATGGTTTCATTCAAACACCATATCGTAAGGTTGACCGTGCAACTGGTAAAGTAACCAACGAAGTAGTTTGGTTGACTGCCGACGAAGAAGATGAGTACACAGTTGCTCAGGCTAACTCTAAATTGAATGAAGATGGCACATTTGCAGAAGAAATCGTTATGGGTCGTCATCAAGGTAATAACCAAGAGTACCCATCACACCTTGTAGATTTCGTGGATGTTTCTCCTAAACAGGTAGTTGCCGTTGCGACAGCATGTATTCCTTTCTTAGAAAACGATGACTCTAACCGTGCCCTTATGGGTGCCAACATGCAACGTCAGGCTGTGCCTTTGATTGATCCTAAAGCACCTTATGTTGGTACTGGTATGGAATATCAAGCTGCCCACGATTCAGGAGCTGCAGTTATCGCCCAACACGACGGTAAAGTTGTCTACTCTGATGCTGATAAAGTTGAAGTTCGTCGTGAAGATGGTTCTCTTGATGTTTATACTATTCAAAAATTCCGTCGTTCAAACTCAGGTACTGCCTATAACCAACGTACTTTGGTTAAGGTTGGCGATATTGTTGAAAAAGGTGACTTTATCGCTGATGGTCCATCTATGGAAGGTGGAGAAATGGCCCTCGGTCAAAACCCTATCGTCGCATACATGACATGGGAAGGTTACAACTTCGAGGATGCCGTTATCATGAGTGAGCGTCTTGTGAAAGATGACGTTTATACATCTGTTCACTTGGAAGAATTCGAATCAGAAACACGCGATACAAAGCTTGGGCCTGAAGAAATCACACGTGAATTGCCAAACGTTGGTGAAGAAGCCCTCAAAGACCTTGACGAAATGGGTATTATCCGTATCGGTGCTGAGGTTAAAGAAGGTGACATTCTTGTTGGTAAGGTAACACCTAAGGGTGAAAAAGACCTTTCTGCTGAAGAACGTCTTCTCCACGCTATCTTTGGTGATAAATCTCGTGAAGTACGTGATACGTCACTCCGTGTCCCTCACGGTGGTGATGGTGTCGTTCGTGATGTTAAAATCTTCACACGTGCAAACGGTGATGAATTGCAATCAGGTGTTAACATGCTTGTTCGTGTTTACATCGCTCAAAAACGTAAGATCAAGGTCGGAGATAAGATGGCCGGTCGTCACGGTAACAAGGGGGTTGTTTCTCGTATTGTTCCGGTTGAAGACATGCCTTACCTTCCAGACGGTACACCAGTTGATATCATGTTGAACCCACTTGGGGTGCCATCACGTATGAACATCGGTCAGGTTATGGAACTTCACCTTGGTATGGCTGCACGTAACTTGGGTATTCACATCGCAACACCAGTCTTTGATGGAGCAAGCTCAGAAGACCTCTGGGATACTGTTCGTGAAGCAGGTATGGATAGTGATGCTAAGACAATCCTTTACGATGGCCGTACAGGTGAACCATTTGATAACCGTGTGTCAGTTGGTGTCATGTACATGATCAAACTTCACCACATGGTTGATGATAAACTTCACGCTCGTTCAGTAGGTCCTTACTCACTTGTTACCCAACAACCTCTTGGTGGTAAAGCACAATTTGGTGGACAACGTTTCGGTGAGATGGAGGTTTGGGCCCTTGAAGCTTATGGTGCATCAAATATCCTTCAAGAAATCTTGACTTACAAGTCAGATGACGTTAACGGACGTTTGAAAGCCTATGAAGCTATCACTAAAGGTAAACCAATTCCAAAACCAGGTGTACCAGAATCATTCCGGGTACTTGTTAAAGAATTGCAATCACTTGGTCTTGATATGCGTGTCCTTGATGAGGATGACTACGAAGTTGAATTACGTGATCTTGATGAAGGTGAAGACGATGATGTCATGCACGTTGATGATCTTGAAAAAGCACGTGTACAACAAGCCAAAGAAGCTGCTGAATTAGAAAAAGCTAAAGAAGCTTCAGATAAAACAGAATAAAATAAGCTTTAGAGAGGGAGTTCACTCTCTCTGCTAAGGTAGCTGATAAAGGTGAGAATAGCGCTGCTATTGTCAATAGAACAAAAGAAAGGTAATATTAGTGGTTGACGTAAATCGATTTAAAAGTATGCAAATCACACTAGCTTCACCAACTAAGGTCCGTTCATGGTCTTATGGTGAAGTTAAGAAACCTGAAACAATCAACTACCGTACGCTCAAACCAGAACGCGAAGGTCTCTTCGACGAAGTGATCTTTGGTCCTACCAAAGACTGGGAATGTGCGTGTGGGAAATACAAACGTATCCGTTATAAAGGTATCGTTTGTGACCGCTGTGGTGTTGAAGTAACACGTGCTAAGGTTCGTCGTGAACGTATGGGTCACATCGAGTTGAAAGCACCAGTATCACACATCTGGTACTTCAAGGGAATCCCTTCTCGTATGGGATTGACTTTGGACATGAGTCCTCGTGCGCTTGAAGAAGTTATTTACTTCGCAGCTTATGTGGTTATTGATCCAAAGGAAACACCACTTGAACCAAAATCTCTCTTGACAGAACGTGAATATCGTGAAAAATTGCAAGAGTATGGACATGGTTCATTTGTCGCTAAAATGGGTGCCGAAGCTATCCAAGATCTCTTGAAACAAGTAGATTTGGAAGCTGAAATTGCTGAACTCAAAGAAGAGTTGAAAACAGCAACTGGTCAAAAACGTGTTAAAGCTGTTCGTCGTTTGGACGTTCTTGATGCCTTCTACAAGTCTGGTAACAAACCAGAATGGATGGTGCTTAACATCTTGCCAGTATTGCCACCAGACCTTCGTCCAATGGTTCAATTGGATGGTGGACGTTTTGCGGCATCTGACTTGAACGATCTTTATCGTCGTGTTATCAACCGTAACAATCGTTTGGCTCGTTTGCTTGAATTGAATGCCCCAGGTATCATCGTGCAAAACGAAAAACGTATGTTGCAAGAAGCGGTAGATGCCCTTATCGATAATGGACGTCGTGGTCGTCCAATCACTGGACCAGGTAGTCGTCCACTTAAATCTTTGAGCCACATGCTTAAAGGTAAACAAGGTCGTTTCCGCCAAAACTTGCTTGGTAAACGTGTTGACTTCTCTGGACGTTCCGTTATCGCCGTTGGTCCAACACTTAAAATGTACCAATGTGGTGTGCCACGTTTGATGGCCATCGAACTTTTCAAACCATTTGTGATGCGTGAAATCGTTGCGCGTGAATACGCAGGTAACGTGAAAGCCGCTAAACGTATGGTTGAACGTGGTGATGAACGTATTTGGGATATTCTTGAAGATGTTATCAAGGAACACCCAGTACTTCTTAACCGCGCACCTACCCTCCACCGTTTGGGTATCCAGGCCTTCGAACCTGTCTTGATTGATGGTAAGGCCCTTCGTCTTCACCCATTGGTATGTGAGGCCTACAATGCCGACTTTGACGGTGACCAAATGGCCATCCACGTTCCATTGTCTGAAGAAGCTCAAGCTGAAGCACGTTTGCTCCTTCTTGCGGCTGAACACATCCTTAACCCTAAAGACGGTAAACCAGTCGTTACGCCATCTCAGGATATGGTATTGGGGAACTACTACCTCACTATGGAAGAAGAAGGCCGTGAGGGTGAAGGTATGGTCTTCAAGGATATTGATGAGGCAGTTATGGCTTATCGTAATGGTTATGTTCACTTGCATAGTCGTGTCGGTATCGCAGTAGACAGCATGCCTGATAAACCTTGGAAAGAAAACCAACTTCACAAGATTATGGTTACAACTGTTGGTAAGATTCTCTTTAACTCAATCATTCCAGCAGAAATTCCATATCTTCAAGAAACAACAAATGAGAACTTGACAGATAGTACACCAGATAAGTACTTCCTTGAACCAGGTCAAGATATCCAAACAGTTATTGATAGTTTGGAAATTAATGCGCCATTCAAGAAGAAAAATCTTGGTAACATCATCGCTGAAACCTTCAAACGTCTTCGTACGACTGAAACATCAGCCTTCCTTGACCGTTTGAAAGACCTTGGTTACTACCACTCAACACTTGCTGGTTTGACAGTGGGTATCGCCGATATCCCAGTTATCGATAACAAACAAGAAATTATCGATGCTGCTCACCACCGTGTTGAAGAAATTAACAAGGCCTTCCGTCGTGGTTTGATGACAGATGATGACCGTTATGTTGCTGTTACAACAACATGGCGTGAAGCGAAAGAAGCACTTGAAAAACGTCTGATTGAGACACAAGATCCTAAGAACCCAATCGTTATGATGATGGACTCAGGAGCTCGTGGTAACATCTCTAACTTCTCTCAACTTGCCGGTATGCGTGGTTTGATGGCCGCTCCTAACGGACGTATCATGGAATTGCCTATCCTTTCAAACTTCCGTGAAGGTTTGAGCGTTTTGGAAATGTTCTTCTCTACTCACGGTGCGCGTAAAGGTATGACCGATACGGCCCTTAAGACAGCCGACTCAGGTTACCTTACTCGTCGTTTGGTTGACGTTGCCCAAGATGTTATCATCCGTGAAGATGACTGTGGAACAGACCGTGGTCTTCTCATCCGTGCGATTACTGACGGTAAAGAAGTTACGGAAACACTTGAAGAACGTCTTCAAGGTCGTTACACTAAGAAATCAGTTAAGAATCCTACAACAGGTGAAGTAATCGTAGGTCCAGATACTTTGATTACTGAAGACATGGCTGCTGCTATTGTCAATGCTGGTGTTGAAGAAGTAACTATCCGTTCAGTCTTTACATGTAACACACGTCACGGTGTCTGCCGTCACTGTTACGGTATCAACTTGGCAACAGGTGATGCGGTTGAAGTTGGTGAAGCAGTTGGTACTATCGCCGCTCAATCTATCGGGGAACCTGGTACACAGCTTACTATGCGTACCTTCCACACCGGTGGGGTAGCCTCAAACACCGATATCACACAGGGTCTTCCACGTATCCAGGAAATCTTTGAAGCACGTAACCCTAAAGGGGAAGCGGTTATCACTGAAGTTAAAGGTACTGTTATTGAAATCGAAGAAGATGCCGCAACACGTACTAAGAAAGTCTTCGTTCAAGGTAAGACTGGAATGGGTGAATACGTTGTTCCATTTACAGCTCGTATGAAAGTTGAAGTGGGTGACGAAGTACACCGCGGTGCAGCCTTGACAGAAGGGTCAATCCAACCTAAACGTCTCCTTGAAGTGCGTGATACCTTGTCAGTTGAAACTTATCTTCTTGCAGAAGTACAAAAAGTTTACCGTAGCCAAGGGGTAGAAATCGGTGACAAACACGTCGAAGTAATGGTTCGTCAAATGCTTCGTAAAGTACGTGTTATGGATCCAGGTGATACAGATCTCCTTCCAGGTACACTTATGGACATTTCTGACTTCACAGATGCTAACAAGGATATTGTTATCTCTGGTGGTGTTCCTGCAACATCTCGTCCAGTTCTTCTTGGTATTACGAAAGCCTCACTTGAAACAAATTCATTCTTGTCAGCGGCTTCCTTCCAAGAAACAACACGTGTGCTTACAGATGCAGCTATCCGTGGTAAGAAAGACCATCTCCTTGGTCTTAAAGAAAATGTTATCATTGGTAAGACTATTCCTGCTGGTACAGGTATGGCTCGTTACCGTAACATTGAACCACTTTCAGTTAACGAAGTTGAAGTTATTGAAAATATTGCTGTTGATGAAGCAATTGTGGAATCATCTGAAGACTAAAACGAAATCAAAAGAACTCACAATTCATTGTGAGTTCTTTTCGTATTTATATGACTAGAATTTCTTCAATTTTTGATAAATATAAAATATAAGACCATTTTTTTTATCTTTTCCAGAAAATTTTGTATAATAGGAACACCAAAGATGAAGTGAGAAAGAAAAATGTACCAAGTAGTTGAAATGAAAGGGGATTTGGAACCGTGGTGGTTCTTAGAAGGCTGGCAAGAAGATATCATCAGTACTAAGGAATTTGAAAATTTTTATGATGCCCTCAAGTACTATAAAAAACTTTGGTTTGCCATGGAAGAAACCTTGCCAAGTTATATCAGCCGTAGTAGTGTCATGACTGCTTTTTGGGACCAAGAGGATAAACACTGGTGTGAGGAGTGTGACGAATACCTGCAGGTCTATCAATCGATTGCTCTTTTGGATGATTGGCAGGAAATTCCTGAGGAAAAATACCGTCCGGGATATGAAAAGCGAAATGATCTTCCAAATCATGCCCACTGTAAAATTAAACGTTAAACAATGCAGAAGCTCGAATTTTTTTCGGGCTTCTTTTCATTTTCTTAAACTTTTTACGAATAGGTTTATGAGGAGGTCCTTATGGTAACAGAATTTGCTAAGGAAATGATCAAAAATGCTGATAGTTGTGGGGCTCAAGACATCTATGTCATTCCACGTCAGGATAATTACGAGCTCTATATGCGAGTTGGCCAGGAGAGGAGATTAATTGATGTATATCGGCCTGATTTCATGGCTAGTCTTATTGGTCACTTTAAATTTGTGGCGGGAATGATGGTGGGTGAGAAGCGTAGGAGTCAACTAGGTTCCTGTGACTATGATTGTGGTGATGGTCAAAGGGTTTCTCTGCGTTTATCAACCGTTGGGGATTATCGCGGCTTAGAAAGTTTAGTTATTCGTGTTCTACATTCCGAACGTCGAGAATTGGTGTATTGGAATCAAGGAATCCAGCCGATTATGGATGCTTTGGATTATCGTGGCTTGTATCTCTTTGCAGGTCCCGTAGGTTCTGGAAAGACTACGCTTATGCATGAATTGGTTCAGGAGCGTTTTAAGGGACAGCAGGTGATTTCGATTGAAGATCCTGTGGAAATTAAACAGGATAATGTCTTGCAACTCCAGGTAAATCAGGCAATTGACATGACCTATGATAATTTGATTAAGCTATCACTACGTCACCGCCCGGATGTTTTGATTATTGGAGAAATTCGAGATAAGGAGACTGCTCGAGCGGTTATTAGAGCTAGTCTGACAGGAGTGACTGTTCTTTCAACTATTCACGCAAAGAGTGTGGCAGGTGTTTATGAGCGTCTTCTGGACCTTGGTGTAGATAAGTCTGAGTTGGATAATGCTCTTCAAGGGATTGCCTATATGCGTTTGATTAAGGGAGGAGGTGTGATTGATTTTGCCAGTGAAAATTTCCAAAGCCATTCGTCAACCAGCTGGAACCAACAGTTGGAAGGCTTGGTTCAACAAGGATATCTCACTGAAGGGGATATCCAAGGGGAAAAAATTAAAGATTAATCAGCAAGTCAAGGTTATCCAGCTTTTCAAACAACTTCTAAAGGCAGGGTTTACTTTAACTGAAATCGTAGCCTTTTTGGAGCGAAGTCACTTGTTGAAAGAATCGTCATTATCTCTTATGAAAGCAAGCTTAATGCGAGGCGACAGGCTAGACCAGATGTTTGCGTCAGTGGGTTTTTCGGACAATATTGTTACTCAGATTGCCCTTGCTGATAAGCACGGTAATCTTCTAGGTAGTTTAACCAAGATTGAAACCTACATGCTTCGCATGACCAAGGTTCGCAAGAAACTCATGGAGGTAGCGACCTACCCTATCCTACTCCTGGGTTTCCTGATTCTGATTATGTTAGGACTTAAAAATTATCTTTTACCTCAACTGTTAGAGGGTGATGGTAAGGATAATTGGGCTGTACAGTTGGTTCAAATCTTTCCCCAGCTCTTTTTTGTGACTTTGTGCGGACTGCTTGTATTAAGCTTAATTCTCTATCTATGGGTGAAACGCCAGCCAGCCCTTGTCTTTTATCGACGAATGGCAAAAATCCCTTTTATAGGCCAAACTGTCAGGCTATATACGACCGCCTATTATGCTAGAGAATGGGGAAATCTCTTAGGGCAAGGTATTGACTTGCTAGACTTGGTTGCTCTAATGAAAGAGCAAAAGTCCAAGCTCTTTCGTGAGCTGGGGACTGATTTAGAAGAAGCCTTGATGCTAGGACAGAGTTTTCCTGACCGTATTGCTAGTCACCCTTTCTTCACTAAGGAACTATCCTTAATTATTGCTTATGGAGAGGCTAATGCTAGGTTGGGCTATGAGTTAGAAGTCTATGCTGAAGAGGTTTGGCAGGCTTTCTTTAACCGTCTTAATAAGGCAACAACCTTTGTGCAACCCCTCATTTTTGTTATTGTTGCTGTCGTGATTGTAATGATCTATGCAGCTATGCTATTACCAATGTATCAAAATATGGAAGGAATGATGTCATGAAAATGATGTTGAAAAAATTGAATGCCGTTAAATTACGTGCTTTTACGCTGATTGAAATGCTGGTCGTGCTTCTCATTATCAGTATTCTCCTTTTGCTCTTTGTACCTAACTTGAGCAAGCAGAAGGATTCTGTTAAAGAGACTGGAAATGCGGCTGTGGTCAAGGTCGTGGATTCTCAAGCAGAACTTTATGAAATGAAGAATAACAAGACAGCTAGCTTAGCCGCTCTTGTTTCAGAAGGTCAAATCACGCAAAAACAGGCAGATTCATACAATGATTACTATGCGAAACATGGTGGCGAAAGCCGCTCAGTGGCCAATTAGAGCCTTTACCTTGTTGGAGAGTCTGGTGACTTTAGCAGTGGTTGCCTTTCTCACTCTGAGTTTATCAGGCTCAGTCACAGGTATTTTTCAGCAGGTTGAGACTAATCTTTTTTATCTGCGCTTTGAGTACCTATACCGAGATAGTCAGCGCTTGGCAGCGGCGGAAGGGTCCAATGTTGAATTGCAGTTGGCCAAGGATAAAATCAGTAACGGAAAATCAAGTCTGGTGATTCCTAAAAATATACATCTGGATAAGGGGCAGACGCTAGTGTTTGATGCCAAAGGAGGCAACTCTAGCCTCACAAAGATTCGTTTTTCAAGTGATAAGGAGGTGGTGACCTATCAGCTTAATATGGGCAGCGGTAAATATAAAAAGACGGTCTCTTAGAGGCTATATTCTTATCGAAAGCCTGGTAGCAATGGCTGTTTTAGTACTTGTCAGTGGTCTTATTTTGGAACAAATCAATACCAATCGTAGGCTAATGGCTAGGAATCTCCACCAACAGGAGGTCTTGAGTGTGGCAACCATGGCAGTTCAGACCAAACAGGATCAGTTGACCTTAAATGGCATCACAGTGACAGTTAAACGTAGCAAGCAAGGTATCGCGGTTTATGAATCAGGAAAGGAGATTATTCATGTCTCTCAATAGCAAGGTTCGTGCTTTTACCCTCTTGGAATGTCTAGTGGCCTTGTTGGTGATTGCTGGTTCAGTTCAAGTTTATCAAGGTCTGACCACAGTATTGGTGAGCAATGTTAAGCAGGTCAAGCAACAAGAAAGCCAAGACTGGCTTCTATTTGTTCAACAAATGGAGGCAGAATTAGAAGGTTGTCAGTTGGTAAAGGTAGAGGGGAACAAACTCTATGTCAAGCAGGATAATCAAGACTTAGCTTTTGGACTATCAAGTGCTACTGATTTTCGAAAAACAAATGCTGACGGTCGAGGCTACCAACCAATGCTTTTCAATGTAAAAGCTAGTACAATTAGTCAAAATAACCAGATAGTCACCATCCAAGTGACTCTTAAAAATGGGCTACAAAGGAGTTTTGTTTATGCTTTTGAAAAAACAGGTTAGGGGAGGCGTTCTTCTCTACGCTCTTTTTATGGCTGGCATTTTCACACTTCTTCTGCATGTTTATCTGGAGCGGGTGGTTGCTAGCTCTAGACAGAACCAAGCGCAAATGATCTCCAGTCAGAGTCGTCTCATGGCAGAGATGACCATGGACTTGGCGGACAAGGAAGCAGGTGCTTTTAGTTTCTCTCAGGGAACTACGACTTATGAGGTTAAGGACAAACAAGTGATTGTTAGAGTTGCCAGTAAAGGCCAAATCAAGACCTATCGTTATGTGAAGAAGCAGGAGCAGAAATAGAAATTCTCTTTCCTTTTTGATATGATAGAAGGACGGAGGAAATCATGAATTTTGAAGCAATTGAGACAGCCTTTGAGCTGTTGTTAGAAAATGTCCAAACCATTGAAAATGATCTTGGAACCCATGCTTACGATGCCCTTATCGAGCAAAATTCCTATTATTTGGGGGCTGAGGTAGCTAATGAAGTCATCATCAAAAACAACGAGAAATTACGTTCCCTTAATCTAAGTAAAGAGGAGTGGCGTCGTGCTTTTCAGTTCTTGTTTATCAAGCTAGGGCAATTGGAAGCCTTACAAGCCAATCACCAATTTACACCTGATGCTATTGGATTTATCATCCTCTACCTACTTGAAGGTTTGACCAAGGACGACCAATTAGATGTTTTGGAGATTGGTTCGGGGACAGGAAACTTGGCTGAAACTCTTCTAAATAATAGTCAGAAAAACCTTAATTATATGGGAATGGAAGTTGACGATCTCCTTATCGATTTGTCAGCTAGTATTGCTGATGTGGTGAATTCAAGTGCAGTTTACATCCAAGAAGATGCTGTTCGACCACACATTCTCAAAGAGAGTGATGTTATTATTAGTGACCTACCTGTTGGTTACTACCCTAATGATGAGATTGCGAGTCGTTTCAAGGTTGCAGCAACTGGTGAACACACCTATGCCCATCACCTTCTTATGGAGCAATCACTCAAGTACTTGAAGAAAGATGGTATTGCTATTCTTTTGGCACCAACTAATCTTTTGACAAGCCCACAAAGTGATTTGCTTAAGAAATGGCTATCAGGCTATGCTGATATTATTGCCGTTATCACTCTTCCAGAAGCAGCTTTTGGCAATAAACATAACATGAAGTCTATCTTTGTGCTTAAAAAACAAACTGAAAATGCTCCTGAGACCTTTGTTTATCCACTTAGCGATTTGCAAAACCCAGAGGTCCTCAAGGATTTTACAGATAATTTCCAAAAATGGAAATCAGATAATTCCATTTTCTAGCAAAACATGTTAGAATAGGACTATATTATTGAAAGCGTTTTACAAAGAGGTGGCTTATGACAAAAACAATAGCAATTAATGCAGGAAGCTCAAGCTTGAAATGGCAACTATATGAGATGCCAGATGAAGTTGTTCTTGCTAAGGGTTTGATTGAACGTATCGGCTTGAAAGATTCTGTTTCAACAGTAAAATTTGATGACCGTTCAGAATCGCAAACCCTAGATATTGCTGACCATGTTCAGGCAGTAAAAATCTTGCTTGATGATTTGATTCGTTTTGATATTATCAAGAGTTATGATGAAATTATAGGTGTTGGTCACCGTGTGGTTGCTGGTGGAGAATATTTCAAAGAATCAAGCTTGGTGGATGAAGATGCCTTGGCTAAGATTGAAGAATTGTCAGCCTTAGCACCTTTGCACAATCCAGGTGCAGCTTCAGGGATTCGGGCCTTTAAGGAGCTCCTCCCAGATATTACGAGTGTTGCTGTTTTTGATACAGCCTTCCATACGTCTATGCCGGAAGTGGCCTACCGTTATCCAGTGCCTAATCGTTACTATACAGACTACCAAGTCCGTAAGTATGGAGCACACGGAACTAGCCACCAATATGTTTCTCAAGAAGCAGCTAAGTTGTTAGGTAAGCCAATTGAAGAAACTAAGATTATCACAGCCCATGTGGGAAATGGTGTTTCAATTACTGCCGTTGATGGTGGTAAATCAGTAGACACGTCAATGGGGTTGACACCACTTGGTGGCGTTATGATGGGAACACGTACTGGGGATCTTGACCCTGCGATTATTCCATTTGTTATCGACCGTGAGCCTGAAATGGCAGATGCTGAGCGTATCCGTCACGTCTTTAATAAGGAATCAGGTCTCCTTGGTATTTCTGAAAAATCAAGTGATATGCGTGATATCATTGCTGGTAAGAATGCTGGCGATGAAAAATGTGTGTTAGCCTATAATCTTTATGTGGATCGTTTGCGTAAATACATTGCTCAATACTTCGGTGTGTTGAACGGAGCGGATGCTATCGTCTTTACAGCAGGTATTGGTGAAAACTCTGCAGAAGTTCGTGCTTCAGTCTTGGATGGTCTCACTTGGTTTGGTATTGAAGTGGATCCTGAAAAGAATGTCTTTGGACATGTAGGCGACATTACAACAGCAGAGTCAGCTGTTAAAGTATTTGTTATCCCAACGGATGAAGAGTTGGTGATTGCGCGTGATGTTGAGCGCCTTAAAACTAAATAAGTTATCAAAAATTTGATAAGACCAGAAAAGTTGGCTGAGTGATTGGCCAGCTTTTTTGAATGCTCTGACAGAATCATTCGACTATTTCTATTTATGTGTAATTCTATAAGTAAAGAAAACTTTACAAAAAATGTAAAAGAGGCTTTACAAAATATGTAAAGTAGACTATACTATAAATGTAAAGTTAACTTAACAAAGAAAAGTAAGGAGTTTAACTATTTGAGAATAAACGATAAGGTTGAGGTACCACATGGAAACAAAAATTCAGGAACTTCGCAAGGCTAATAAGATTAGTCAGGCAGAGTTAGCAGATGAAATGGGGGTCACGAGACAGACCATCATTTCACTCGAAAAAGGTCGCTATAATGCGTCGTTGGAACTAGCTTTTAAAATTGCTAGATATTTTGGAAAGACTATTGAAGAAGTCTTTATTTTTGAGGAAGATTAAGGAGAAAAGATATGTTTAAACAAGTCATGAAGAAAATTGGTGTTATTGTTTTAGCGCTCACTCTACTAATCTTAGATTTAACACTATTAGGTGCTTTCCCGCTACTTACTCAGGATGGTAAGTTTTCACTTGTGGAGCAAATAGGTTACGGTATTTGGGCATTAGGGAGTTTGACTATTTTTATCGTGATTGCTTATAGATTTAAACTTTTATCGCTTAAAGAGATTAATTGGAGACGTCTCGTTGCGATTGCTTCTCTTAATCTCGTCATCTTTTTCCTAGGTGATCTTCTAGGGTATTTTATTGGTCAGTTAACACACAATGCGACTATGGAAAATCAAGATGCTTTAAATGATATCTTTGCCCACGTACCATTCTATCTTCACCTAGTAGTCGCCGGTTTTATTATTCCGATTATGGAAGAAATCATTTTTAGGGGACTCTTAGCCAAGGTGCTCTTTGGAAAATACTTTAAGACGGGTCTTGTTATTTCCAGTCTTCTCTTTATGGCTGGTCACTCAGCATTTACGCTTCAGACAATTGTCATCTATGGTATTATGTCAGCTGGTCTTGCGATAACATATTATAAGACTAAGCGTATCGAGTACAGTATGGGTGTTCATATCTTAAACAATAGCATAAGTGTACTACTCAGTCTTTTCGTTTAAGGTGAATAAGTGTTTAAAGTTGTCAGTGAAAAAAGTTATATTGCTCTTATAAAGGATAATAAAGGGAGTGTTAAGATATGTTAATAAAAATGTTAGTAGGAAAGAGAAAAACAGAGGATGAGTTTAAGAAATACATTACACGAGTAGCCTGTTCTCTTTTGTCTTTGGGTGTTTTGGGATTGTTTATTATTCGCTCTAACAGTCTTAGTGATTATGCTCTAGGCTTAGTTTTAGGACTTACCATTGGGGTTTATGTCTTGTCAATCTATTATTTTGCGACGCTTACTCATCCTAAACGTCTTCACCAGATGTATATTGCTGCCTATGATGAGCGAAATAAACAGATTTTAATGGCGACAGCAGTTGCAACTCTGATTTTAGAGTTTTTGCTTATCTTTGCTTTGATTGCTCTATATGCCTTTGTCAATATTCAGTTGCCATATGTTACAGTCTTATCAGTCTTGCTCTATGGCTTAGTATTGGGATTTGCTCTTATTCGTCTCATCCTATCTAAAATAGGATAAGAGCCTATATTATCTTGAAAAATTCACCTCTCGTTCTCTTTTTGTCTTGTCAAGTAAGTTTTATTGTATTATAATAAAGATACAAATAAATGATGAAAAGAGGTGGATTCTCATGAACAAAGGGTCAATTCTCAAACGCTTTCTTTATTTTTTACTAGCTTTCCTAATACTAATTATTGATCAAGTTCCAACCATCTATTTAGGTGTCAAAGATATAAGGCTGGTCTGTCTCTTAATTTTTGTCTTGCTTCTTATGAGCGCAGGAGCTCTTTTCTTAGGAAAACGTCTTGGGCTTTTCGAAGGCTTTAAGGCCCTTTCTTCCCTGAAGGCCTGGGGTATGATTGGCTTGACCTACCTAGGTATTTATATCGTTACTAGGATTGGTTCTATGGTCATGATGATGGAAGGTGTTAGTAATAGCACCAATCAGGCAGCCATAGAAAATGCCCATATGAATCCCTTCCTCCTCATAACGTTTGCGGTAATTATGGCACCGATTGTGGAAGAGCTGGTTTTTCGCGGGCTCCTCATGGGACGCGTCTTTAATCCATATTCTATTGTTGGCTTGATTGTTAGTAGTTTACTTTTTGGCCTTGTTCATATGCCGAATAGTATCGGTGTTTGGATTGTATATGCAGGTATGGGTCTTGCCCTTGGAATAGCATATCGTAAGTTTCAAAAGTTAGAGTACTGTATCATGGCCCATATCATTAACAATAGCATTGCGGTTTCAATGTTGTTACTCTTACAATTTTTAGCGCCATATATCAAATAAAGCTCGGAATCTTCCGAGCTTTTTTCTTATAGTTTTTTGGCTTTAGCAATGGTTGTATCAATACTTGAAACTACACTATGGGTGAGGCCTGTACGCTCAAGGTCCATGAGACCGGCGATAGTAGTCCCACCAGGGCTACAGACCTTGTCAATAAGATCATGTGGGCTGTCGCTACCAAGACTGAGATTTTCAGCGGTAGCTAGAACCGTCTGTGTGGCAATGGTCAGAGCGACCTGCTTACTTAGGCCATTTTTGACGCCAGCCTTAGCCAGAGCCTCGATAAAGAGGGCGATATAGGCCGGACTAGAGCCAGCTAGGGCAGTGAAGGTATCAAAGTCCTTCTCAGCCAATTCAACAGTGGTTCCAAAACTGTCTATGATTTCCTTGGCAACTGCCAAAAGGTCCTCGGATACCTTATCGTTAGTACAAAGACCAGTAGTGCTCTTGAGAATCTGAGCGTTAAGGTTAGGCATGATACGAATGAGAGGAAGGTCTGGACTGGTGAGTGAAGCGAGGCGTTCTAAGGTTACTCCAGCAGCCATACTCATGATAGGTTGATGGAAATTGAGGCCAGTTAGTACCTTATCAAACATTTGAGGTTTGATACCAAGAATGACTAAGTCAGCATTATCCAACAATTCTTGATGGGAAGCAGCAGCTTCAACCTCTAGTTCCTCTGCAATTTGGCGTGAACGAGCCAAGGAAGACCCTGAAATAATGATACGATGTGAGCTTGTATTTAGGCCGTTGATAATGGCTGTCGCCATCTTTCCAACGCCAATAAAACCAATAATCATGGGTTACTCCTTGTCTTAGTAGTTTTTAATCAAATCCACTGTTGAACGATCCAACTTCTTAACAATCTCTTGTAAGAAGGCTTGTGCCTCTAGGAAGTCATCCATCGCATAAAGGGTTTGGTGCGAGTGAATATAACGGGCACAAACACCGATAGTTGTTGATGGGACACCAGCATTCTGCAAGTGAGCAGCACCAGCATCTGTTCCGCCCGCAGCACAGTAGTATTGGTATTTGATACCAGCTTCTTCAGCTGTAGTCAAAAGGAAATCTTTCATATTTGGCAACATGATGTGACCTGGGTCGAAGAAACGAATAAGGGTACCATCACCTACCTTACCTTGATTACCATAGATATCACCTGCAGGAGAACAGTCCACTGCAAAGAAAACTTCAGGATCAAATTTAGTGGTAGAAACATGGGCACCACGTAAACCAACTTCTTCTTGAACGTTGGCACCAGCAATTAGAGTATTATTGAGTTCTTGATCTTTAACGTTTTCCAAGAGTTCACGAATCATGAGAACACCATAACGGTTGTCCCAAGCTTTAGAAATCACATTTTTTTGATTGGCTGTGAGAATCGTTTCTGATTCAGGAATGATGACCTCACCTGGGAAAACACCGTAGGCATTAGCCTCTTCTTGGTTGGCAAAACCAGCATCAAAGACGATATCAGAAACACTAGGAAGACTTGAAGCCCCGCCACTAGCACGTAAGAAATGAGGTGGCACCGAACCTGAGATAACAGGATAAACACGACCATCACGGGTGTGTAGGGTAAAGCGTTGTGAGCTGACAACCAGTGGGTTCCAACCACCAAGTTCGACGACACGGAAAGTCCCGTCTGCTTTGATTTCCTTAATCATAAACCCAACTTCATCCATGTGGGCAGCCACAAGCACCTTAGGGGCATTTTCTGCTTGGCTATGCTTGATACCGAAAATACCACCGAGACCGTCTGTTTGGACCTCATCTACAAGTGGGGTGATGTTTTTGCGAAGGTAGTCGCGTACAGGAGCTTCAAAGCCTGAAGTAGCACTGAGCTCGGTTACTTCTTTAATTTTGTCAAATAGGGTAGTCATAAAATCCTCCTTGAGTAGTACTTGCTACTATTTTAGCACGATTCTCAAGAGATAGGTAGCCTCTCCCCATTCGTCTAAAATTATGGTAAAATGTTTCTTATGAAACGTAAAACATTGGCCTTGTTTGCTGGAGGCGTAGGAGCTTTAGGTCTCTTGGCAATGGCAGAGAAGTATAGACAGTCACGTGCAGAAATGAAGAAGGCTGCATTAATCCAAGATATTAGACAAGAATTATCGCACTTGGGGACTATCGCAGTCCTTTATACAAATCCCACTGATAAGGAAAATCCAGGGCTTACAGGAGGTATCGTCTTAGAGGATGGCCGTGCCTATAGCTTTGTTTATGCAGAGGATATCTTGACTTATGAGGAGGAGCAGGCATGATTATTCCTAAGAATCTTGAAGAATTGGCAAGCTATGTTGAAAGTGATCAAAAGGTGGTTTTCTTTTTCACTGCCAATTGGTGTCCAGACTGCCAGTTTATCTATCCCGTTATGCCTGAAATTGAAGCCCTCCATCCAGATATGACCTTTGTGCGTGTTAACCGTGATGATTATATGGCTTTGGCGCAAACTTGGAATATTTTTGGTATCCCAAGTTTTGTCGTGACTCAGAAAGGTCAGGAATTGGGACGCTTGGTCAATAAAGCTCGTAAAACCAAAGAAGAAGTCAATGCCTTTTTGTCGGAGATTTAAAAGATGAAAATCAATCACTTTCCTAATATCTCTCTTGATATTTCAGAAACTAAAGAAAAGTATCTGACAGAAAAAAATGAGGAGATTATCGAAGAATTATGCCAAATTTTAGTAGAGCATTCCAAAATTGAAAGTGATATCTTCCTAAAACACCAAGAAATAAACACCTACAAAAAGGAAAATAATCTTCCTACACATCAAACTATTCCTGGAGAAATGGAGTTATTTGATGAATTTAAAGTGAAGTTGACTCCTTTAGCTCAAAAACACTTGACTGATAACTGTTATAAAAGAGGTTTTTCAGCTTCTTTTGGTTCTCCGGGCACCTATGATTTTGTGTTAGAGCCCTGTCGAGTTAAGTTTATTATGAAGAGTAAGGCTAAGATGTTTCTCGAATTTTCTTATGGGAATGACTTTTGGTACCATAAACAATTTATCGTAAAATTAACAGAGAGTGACTGGAAAATTGACAAGATTAGTTATCGCTATGGTAGTAATGACGATTCTTGGCATGTCAGTCGATTTTAAAATCTATAAAAGAACTATTGAAGGAGAACCCATGATTTTTGCATACAATAAGGAACAAGTTGGCGACGTTTTGTTGGTTATCTTGGAAGATACTAAGGACATCAAACGTAGCGTAGAACGTAAAGGTAAAGTGGCGCGTGTCACAGCTGATGAAACAGGTAAGACTCTTGCTTGGAATATTTTTGAAGCATCAAGCCTCATTAATATCGAAGGTAATGGTCAAGTTTTCTTGTCAGACCAAGATGTAGCTGTCTTGAACGAGGAATTGGCTAAAGAGGGCTTTGAAGAGCGTTTGGAAAACACACAAGGACCAGTCTTTGTGGTTGGACAAATTGATGAAATGGTTCCACATCCAGATAGCGATCACCTTAACATCTGCCAAGTGAACATCGGTGATAAGAAGGTCCAAATCGTTGCAGGAGCACCAAACGCAGCGCTTGGGCTTAAAACTATTGTAGCTCTTCCTGGTGCTATGATGCCTAGCGGTGCCCTTATCTTCCCAGGAAAACTTCGTGGTGAAGATAGTTATGGTATGATGTGCGCCCCACGTGAGTTGGCACTTCCAAATGCCCCACAAAAACGTGGTATTATTGAACTTGATGATTCAGCAGTAGTCGGAGAGGCTTTTGATCCAGCTAAACACTGGAAAGGGTAAATAGGACAAGAAGCGGTAAGAAAGCCGCTTTTTTGTTTGTCATAAAGAAAGTTTATAGCTAATCATAAAAAAGAAAGATTATGCAAGTTATAATATTTTTCTTAAAATGTAATCAATATTTACTTTAGGAGGTACTTATGCTTACAACTATTCTTTCTGGTGGGCTCATTGGTCTGATATTTGGATTCATTTTGCAACGAACTCGTTTCTGCTTGACTGGTGGTTTCCGAGATATGTATATTGCACGTAATAATACATTATTTTACGCTTTTCTTATTGCAATCACAGTAGAAAGTATAGGAGTACTTTCCCTGATTCAATTAGGTATTATTGGAAACCCTTATGAAGAATTTTCCGTGTTAGGAGCAATTGTGGGTTCCTATCTATTTGGTATTGGAATTGTTCTCGCTGGGGGATGTGCCACAGGAACGTGGTATCGTGCCGGTGAAGGTCTCCTAGGTAGTTGGGTTGCACTATTCTTTTATATGACAAGTGCAGCGGCTATGAAATCAGGATTTCTTGTTCCTTTGAATCAATTAATAGCTAAGCGATGGGTAATTAATGATGATTTAGCTGGTCAATTAGGAATTCCGGTTTGGTATCTTCTTGTTTTCTTAGTAGCTATAACAAGTTTCATTGTCATTCGAGAGTTACGTAAGCCCAGACGTCAGATTGCTACACTTCCATCAAAATATAAGGGAGTGAGACACTATCTTTTTGAGAAAACTTACCATAAATATTTTGCAGGATTTCTAATAGGTCTTGTTGCTTTAATTGCTTGGCCTGCTAGTCAGTTGACAGGTCGTGTTGGAGGGTTAGGGATTACAACTCCCTCAGCACATCTAATTAGTTATATTATTACAGGTGATAGTAAACAGCTTGGTTGGGGTGTTTTTCTTGTATTGGGGATTTTTCTTGGTTCCTTTCTTGCTGCAAAGGGTTCTAGAGAGTTTCGCTGGCGCTTGCCAGACTTGTCAACCATCGGTAAGAGCACACTAGGGGGTATTTTTATGGGAATAGGTGCTTCATGGGCTGGTGGCTGTACGATTGGTAATGGTTTAACAGCTACAGCAATTTTTTCTAGTAAGGGATGGATTGCTTTACCAGTGACTATTTTAGGTGTTTGGACGGCTTCCTATATTATCTTTGTAAAACCCAACAAAAATTAAGAGGAGAATATCATATGGCTTTGATAAAACTTGAAACGGGTGGATTGGTATGTCCATTCCCATTGATTGATGCGAAGAAAAAAATGGCTGAATTAGCTACAGGTGATGAGTTGTTGATAGCTTTTGATTGTACGCAAGCAACGGAAAGTATACCAAACTGGGCTGCAGATAATGATTATCCTGTGACGCGCTTTGAACAAGTCGGTCCTGCTTCATGGGAAATTGTGGTTCAAAAACGTTGAGCTAGCCAAACGAGTAGAGAAAATTCAACATTCAACTGCTGTCATGAAAATATCTGAGAGAGCAGTATTACTAGAAAAGTAATAGTCTCCTATTTACTAGGAATATTAGGACAATTTGGTTATGTAGATTGGGGTATTAGTAAGGATACTCTCAAAGAAATTTGTAAAGCTATTTAAAATAATCTATTTTTTACTTCCGCTTACGAATAGATAGGTGGAGGTAAAAAAATGTATAACAAAGTTATTTTAATTGGACGTTTGACGGCGACTCCTGAAATGGTAAAAACTGCTAGTGATAGGTCTTTTACACGTGTTACAGTTGCGGTTAATCGTCGCTATAAGACGCAAAATGGTGAGCGTGAGGCTGACTTTATTACAGTGGTTGTCTGGGGGCGTTTGGCTGAGACCTTAGCATCTTATGCTAGCAAGGGGAGTTTAATTTCTCTTGATGGTGAGCTTCGTACCCGTAAGTACGATAAGGATGGTCAAACCCATTACGTTACTGAAGTGCTTTGTTCCTCTTTCCAACTTCTGGAGAGTCGTGCTCAGCGTGCTGTTAGGGAAAATAATCCTGATAATGACTTGGCTGACCTCGTCTTGGAAGAAGAACTTCCCTTTTAGTTTATCCTTTGACTAGCTATCTAGGTCTCCTATCTTTGAAGCAACCTCTCCAAAAAATCATTATCTTGTTCCATACCTTGTTTTGAAGAATTGTTGGAGATAAAACATTAAACACTTGTTAGATTAATAAACAGTAAAATTAGATAAGACTTAGGATGATAGGTGTTTAATAGTGTAGATAGACTAGAAAAAATAGTTTAAGAAGCCATAAAATGCTGATATATCAACATTTTAAATGTTAAGCGAAATATTCAAAACAATGCATACAATTAACAGTTGTTTCTAATCTATATCATTGTTTTATTACCGATTTTTAAATTAAATGATAGAGGTTTCATGATAAACTATAGGTGGGTAAGGAAAAAGCTATAAAAGTTACTTTTATAGTAGGCATTATTTGTTTGGAAGGAAAGTGTGAAATATCACAACTATAACGCTATCCTTGCAATTGTTTGAGACAGTTGCATTTTTGTTTATCGTTGTGAGGCCTTAGGCCTGTATAATGATTTCACAGACAATTGACTATGACACTCCGACTGACATATGAATTAGGATGTTAAGCGGTCGTTGACTTTTCGTCTAGCCTTGGGGGAACACATTGGTGTGATTCCTAAGACTCACCAGACTAATGTGTTTGAAGCTAGGATGATTCGTCTTAGCTTTTTTGTGTTCTTTAAAATGGAGGTCTTCGGTATTGCTTTTCTTATGCTATAATAGAAGGACTAAGCGAGATATTGTCTCGCAAATCTTGGAACGGGAGTGACACTAATGCTTGACTTTACCCAAGAAGAGAAAGACTTTTTTATGTCTGAAGCTCTTAAGGAAGCCGAAAAATCTCTAGATAAAGCAGAGATCCCAATTGGTTGTGTCATCGTTAAAGATGGAGAAGTCTTATGTCGTGGGCACAATGCACGTGAGGAGCTCAATCAAGCTATCATGCATGCGGAGGTCATGGCTATTCAGGAGGCTAATAGGACTGTGGGCAATTGGCGTTTGTTAGATTGTACCCTCTTTGTAACCATCGAACCCTGTGTCATGTGTAGTGGGGCAATTGGCTTGGCTCGTATTCCTAAAGTAATCTATGGAGCAAGCAATCAAAAGTTTGGTGGTGCGGGTAGCCTTTACGATATCCTAAGAGATGAGCGTCTCAACCATCGTGTAGAAGTAGAGACTGGTGTCATGGAGGAAGAGTGTGCTAAGATTATGCAAGACTTTTTCCGTCAGAGTCGTGAACGCAAAAAAGAAGCCAAACGATTGGCTAAATTGGAAACAAGGCAAGATATGTAAACAAAAGTGCAAGGCCAAAGGGCCTTGCACTTTTTAATGGAAGATGAGTTTTTGTTTTCCTGAAAGCAATTTAGGTCACTCTTTCTATGCTTTATTTTTTTCTTTCTCTCTTGTTAAAAGAAAAATAGGCATAAAGAGAATCAGAGTACCAAAAGCGGACTTCAAATTAGTATCAATAATTGGTGTTCCTAATCGTACATGAAAGATAAGGTTGATTAGGAGTATCAGAAGTAAGCTACTGATAATTCCAGCTAAAGCTATTTTTACGAGCAAATAGTTATTCATTTTAGGTGATTGATTAGCAGTAGTATCATTTGTTTGATTTTTTGTATGTTTCATGAGTTATCATCCTCAAAATCTTTGAGATGTCAGGTGAGTTCTGTTAGTTAGTGGGTGAGGTTATAGAAAGATTTACCTGCGGCATAGCTAAGGTCATAAGTTAGTTTTGCAGCAGCAATGCCAACAGAAATAGCGGCCCAAGGAACCACTCCACCTGATACAGCTTCAAGTTCTTGAGTAGTCATGTTTTTACGATTGTTAATGGTCTTAGTCATTGTTCATATGTCCTTTCTTTTATCGCGCAGAGTCCATGTAGCCATTGTAGGCTCCAAGGCATACCATAGTTCCAATAGGTCTTGAAGCTAGGCAGAGCCCTCCAATGGCAAGGTTAGTCTTCCATCCGCCTCCTGTTACTGAGGCTAGGTCAGCTGCCTTCATTTCTTTGTTAATCATTGTCATTCTCCTTTTTTTATTTTTGGTGAGTTTTTAAATCTCATACCCTCTCACCACGAGTTAAGAGATATGTTAAACATGACTTCTCCTTTCAATAAAGTCAGCCATGTCACTAGCTTTTGGTGCTTTCCTCAAGCTATGGATTTATTATAAGGTGTCGAGAAATAAAAAAGTAGTGACATAAATGTCACCATGGTAAGTCTTATGTTTTATCGAAGTTTAGACTGACAGAAGAAGATAATAGGGATTGATAGGGGTAGGTCTAGCTAGTCTTATCATAAGTTCTCTACTTGCAATCACTTCAATTTATGGTATAATATTTTTCGGAGCAACATCTGTGCGTGAAGCGGGTCAGGGGAGGAATCCAGCAGCCCTAAGCGATTTCAGGTGTGTGCTCTTTTTTTGTGTTAAGGAGGATTTATGGCCAAATTTAGTGTTTTTAAAGATCAAGAGGCTCTTTTTGCTTGTCCTATCTGTCAAGCGCCAATGCATTTGGATTTGTCTAGCTTGGTTTGTCAGAATAGGCATACCTTTAATATCGCCAAGCAGGGCTTTGTCAATTTTTTGAGACAGACTAAGGGAGATAAGCACTATGATATGGCTTCTTTTGAAAAGAGGAGTCAGATTCTTGCAGCAGGCTATTACGATCCTATCCTAGAGGTGATTTCAGAGCGCTTGCGTGACCTTCCTGGACACTCGCACGTTCTAGATGTTGCCTGTGGTGAGGGCTATTATAGCCGTCAGTTAGCTCAAGAGTTTAACAAGGATTTCATGGCCTTTGACTTGTCTAAGGATTCTATCCTTCTTGCGGCTCGTCAAAATCCTCAGAAAAATGTAGCTTGGTTTGTTGGCGATTTGGCTCAATTGCCTTTACGTGAACACAGTATCGATGTGATTTTAGATATCTTTTCGCCAGCTAATTATCAAGAATTTAGACGACTTTTGTCTGATTATGGCTTGATTTTTAAGGTTATTCCTCATGAGGATCATCTTAAAGAGTTTCGCCAACTATTGCCGGAGACGCAGGCCTATTCGAACCAGGATGTTCTGGAACATTTTCAAGAGTCCTGTGACCTTTTAGAGCGTGTGACGATTGCTAAGGCTTGGTCTATGCCATCAGAGCATGTTCAAACATTTGCTGAGATGACACCTCTTTTCTTCCATGCCAATAAGGATACTTTGGACTTGACTTCAGTGACGCAATTAACCGTTGCGGGAGAGCTGCTGATTGGTCGTATTAGAGATGATAAGCAATCCTAACAGTCGTTGGGATTTTTTTGATGGGAAAATATCTCAGTTAGCTTGTTTGGTCTTCCTAAAAGGTGTATGATGGGAGCAATAAGTAAGAAAGCTTCAGTAATGGGTAAAAAGTGATGAAAAATAGAGCCTATAAGAACTACATTTTTGATTTTTATGGTACCTTGGTTGATATCCTAACCGATGAGAAGGATCCTATGTTATGGGATAAATTAGCCCAACTTTACCAAGCTTATGGGGCGGATTATAAGGGTGAAAGTCTTAAAAAATCTTATGCTAAGCGTGTGGCTCAGACTCGTAAGGAGTTAATAGAGATTAAAGGAGTTGCTTATCCAGAAATTGATTTAGCTCACATTTTCAACCAGCTTTATATAGATGGTCGGCCTCAGTCTAGTAACTCTAATCAGCCAGAAGATTGGGGCCAACTGATAGCTATGGTATTTCGCGTCTTATCTCGTAAGCAGTTGTTAGCTTATCCGCATACCAAGGAGGTTTTGACCTTTCTAAAAGAGCAGGGCTGTCGTCTTTATCTCTTGTCTAATGCTCAAGCAGCCTTTACTAATGCTGAGATTGACTTAATGGAGTTAAGACCTTACTTTGATGCCATTTACCTGTCTTCGGATGTGGGTATCTGTAAGCCTCAACCTGAATTTTTAAAGCAAGTTTTGGATGATCATGGGTTAAAGCCATCTGAGACTGTCATGGTGGGAAATGACCTGACGACTGATATTGCTGTGGCTGAGGCAGTTGGGATCGATGGTATCTTGCTGAATACCTTCCCTTATTCTCGTCGAGAGTTGGAGAAATCCCCAATCAAACCAGATCGAGTGATTACTGACATAGAGGCTCTAAAGACAAATTTTACATAAAAATACACTCTATTTGGCAAAAGCAAAGACAATTATCAGAATTTTTGGTATAATAATTCCTAACTTTATGTGAATGGAGAATCTCATGACTGCACAAAAAATGTCTGCACAAGAAATTATCGCTTTTATCGGTAATGCTGAAAAGAAAACGAATGTTAAAGTAACTTTTGAAGGGGAATTGGCAACCGCTGTTCCAGCTTCTGTCACTAAGCTTGGTAATGTTCTTTTCGGAGACTGGAAAGATATCGAACCACTTCTTGCGAATTTGACTGAAAACAAGGACTATGTTGTGGAACAAGATGGCCGTAACTCAGCTGTTCCATTGCTTGATAAACGTCACCTTAATGCGCGTATCGAACCAGGCGCTATTATCCGTGACCAAGTAACTATCGAAGATAATGCTGTCGTTATGATGGGTGCTGTTATCAACATCGGTGCTGAAATCGGTGCTGGTACTATGATTGATATGGGCGCAATCCTTGGTGGTCGTGCTACTGTTGGTAAAAATAGCCACATCGGTGCGGGTGCGGTCCTTGCTGGTGTGATTGAACCAGCTTCAGCAGACCCAGTTCGTATCGGTGACAACGTTCTTGTTGGTGCTAATGCTGTTGTTATTGAAGGTGTTCAAGTTGGTAACGGTTCAGTCGTTGCCGCTGGAGCGATCGTTACTCAAGATGTCCCTGAAAATGTGGTTGTAGCTGGTGTTCCAGCTCGCATTATTAAGGAAATCGATGAAAAAACACAACAAAAAACAGCACTCGAAGACGCTTTGCGTAACTTGTAACATATTGATAGTAGAGGCCTGTAAGGCCTCTATTTCTAGATTCTCTATAAAATAAGACAATAAAAAGGACAAAAACATGACACTTGATTTAATCAAAATCAGACGAGACCTTCACCAAATTCCCGAAATTGGGTTGGAAGAATTTAAAACTCAGGCCTATCTCTTAGAACGTATTGCTGAAATGACTGAAGGTAAGGACTTTGTGGAGCAACGTACTTGGCGTACAGGAATTCTTGTCTATCTTCACGGGCATGCTCCTGAAAAAACCATTGGTTGGCGTACAGATATTGATGGCCTCCCAATCGTAGAGGAAACAGATCTTGACTTTAAGTCTACTCATGAAGGTCGTATGCATGCTTGTGGACACGATATGCACATGACCACAGCACTTGGTCTTTTGGACCAGATGCTTCAAGTACAGCCTAAAAATAACATGCTCTTCCTCTTCCAACCAGCTGAAGAAAATGAAGCTGGTGGTATGCTTATGTATGAAGATGGTGCCTTTGGAGATTGGTTGCCAGATGAGTTCTATGGCCTCCACGTCCGCCCAGATTTCAAGGTAGGTGATATTGCGACTAACACAAGCACCCTTTTTGCTGGGACTTGTGAAGTCCTCGTTACTTTCAAGGGGAAAGGTGGACATGCGGCCTTTCCACATGAGGCCAATGATGCCCTTGTAGCAGCTTCTTACTTTATTACTCAGGTGCAAACGATTGTCAGTCGTAATGTTGACCCTATCCAGGGTGGGGTAGTTACCTTTGGTTCTTTCCATGCAGGAACTACTAACAATGTTATCGCTGAAACTGCAGAGGTTTATGGAACTATTCGTACCCTTACTCAGGAAATGAGTCTCCTTATCCAGAAGCGCGTGCGCCAGATTGCAGAGGGTGTAGCAGCTAGCTTTGGTATGGAAGTGGATATCATGTTGAAACAAGGTGGTTATCTTCCTGTGGAAAATAATCCAGCCTTGGCTAAAGAGTTAATGAGCTTCTTTGATGCTAGCCCAGAGGTCAACCTGATTGATTGTCCACCAGCTATGACTGGAGAGGATTTCGGTTATTTGCTTAGTAAGGTTCCTGGTGTCATGTTCTGGTTGGGAATTGACACGCCATATGCACTTCACCATCCTAAGATGAGTCCAAATGAAGATGCTCTCGCTTTTGCAGTGGCTGAAATTGGAAAATTCCTTAAACACAAGGCAGAAGCCTAACCATAGTTGATACAACTAAAAAATCTACCAAGTCTGACTTTTGGTAGCTTTTTTGATATGATAAACCTATGAAAAATGAACTTAGAAAAACAGTCTTGGCTCAGTTAACTTCACAAGAACCTGAGACTAAGGCTAAGATAGATAAACATCTTTTGGAGCAATTGATTGCCTTACCTGCTTATAAAGATGCCCAGGTGATTGCGACTTATTTGTCTTTTCCTCATGAATATGATACCAGTCTTTTAATCAATCAGGCTTTAAAGGATGGTAAACGACTGTTGATTCCTAAAACATATAAACAAGGTCGAATGATTTTTGTGGATTATGATCCAGATAATCTTGTTGCAACCTCTTTTGGCTTGATGGAACCTGCGTCTGATTTGGCTGTGGAAAAATCAGAGATTGATTTGATTCATGTGCCAGGAGTAGTTTTTAATGATGAAGGCTATCGCATTGGTTACGGAGCAGGTTACTATGACCGCTATTTGTCTGATTTTGAAGGGGAGACCGTTAGTACGGTTTATCCTTGCCAGAAACATGATTTTCAACCAGACAACTATGATATACCTGTTAAGGAGGTCGTCACATGCAAATAAATGAGTGGAAGAAATACCCAGCAACCTATCTATTGTTGGGGCTTACGACGCTGACTTTCATCTGTCAATATCTCTTAAATGGCTTTCAAGCGACCTCGCCTTTGAGCCTCTTTAAGATGGGGGCTATGTACGGTGCTTTTGTTCAGTACAGCCCACTGAACCTCTGGCGTCTTGTAACACCAATTTTTGTGCATATAGGTGTTGAGCATTTTCTATTTAATATGCTTGCCCTTTACTTTATGGGGAAAATGGCTGAGCAGATTTTTGGGACTCTACGTTTTCTAGGGCTCTATTTGTTGGCTGGTGTTATGGGAAATGCCTTTACCTTACTTTTTACGCCTAATGTTATTGCAGCTGGTGCTTCGACATCCTTGTTTGGACTTTTTGCGGCTGTTGTGATTCTTGGCTACTATAGTCATAGTCCTTTGCTTAATCAGTTAGGTCGCAATTACTTGGCTTTGATTGTCATAAACTTAATCTTCAACCTGTTTACACCTAGTGTTGGGATTACAGGCCATCTTGGTGGTTTAGTTGGAGGTGCTCTTGCAGCTATCTTTTTGGCTAACAAGGTTGAAAGTCGCTTATTTAGTAAAGGTTGGCGTTTTACAGCTCTTTTAACTTACATTTTACTATTGCTGATTCTTCTAGGATTTACTTATTTTTAAATTATATGAAAAAACCATCGAACCTGACATTCGATGGTTTTTATATTAGTCTTTTTTAGCTGCTTTGCCTTCAAGTTTGTGGCCCAAGTCAATGAGGTATTGCTTGAGGTCATCTTTAACTTGAGGATGTTTAAGTGCGTAATCGATTGATGTTTTCATGAATCCGAATTTGTCACCGACATCATAACGGTCTCCAGTAAATTCGCGAGCAAAGACGCGTTGTGTCTTGTTAAGTTTATCGATAGCATCAGTCAATTGGACTTCATTTCCAGCACCTGGTTCTTGAGTTTCCAAAATACCGAAAATTTCAGGTGTTAGAAGGTAACGCCCGATGATAGCAAGATCACTTGGTGCATCCTCTGGATTTGGTTTTTCAACGAAAGTTTCAACGCTATAACGTCCATTTTCACCTTTGCCTTGAGGGGCGATGACACCATAAGAAGAAACTTCTTCATGAGGTACAGGCATAACTGCAATGGTTGATGCGTGTGTTTCCTCATAATCATTAATGAGCTGCTTAGTCAAAGGTACTGCTTTGTCATTAGTGATATCCATGAGGTCGTCACCAAGCATGACAACGAATGGCTCATTTCCGACAAATGCTTTGGCTTGAAGAACAGCATCTCCAAGGCCACGTGGGTGGCTTTGGCGGATAAAGTGGAGGTTAATAGCAGTGGTGTCATTAACCAATTTCAACAGGTCTGTCTTACCTTTTTGTTCCAAGTTGTATTCTAACTCGAAGTTTGAATCAAAGTGGTCTTCGATAGAACGTTTTGACTTACCAGTAACCACCAAGATATCTTCGATACCTGATTTGAGGGCTTCTTCAACGATAAATTGGATGGTTGGTTTGTCAACGATTGGCAACATTTCTTTGGCCAAGGCCTTAGTAGCTGGTAAAAAGCGTGTTCCGAGTCCTGCAGCGGGGATGATAGCTTTTCTAACTTTTTGATTCTTCATGAGAACTCCTTAGATTTTTATTTTTTATCCCATTCATTTTCAGAGCGCAATTCGTTGGACATCATATTGAGAATAGATTCCTTGATATCAGCACCCTCATAGATAGATTTGTAGATTGCTGTTGTTATTGGCATGTAGACGCCGAGTTCTTGGGCGATTTCATAGGCAACCTTTGTGGTTGAAATACCCTCGATAACCATTCCCATGTTACGTTCAATGTCTTCTAGCTTTTCTCCACGACCGAGCGCATCCCCAGCACGCCAGTTACGTGAATGGATAGAAGTTCCTGTAACAATAAGGTCACCAACCCCAGATAGACCGCTGTAAGTCAAAGGATCAGCCCCAAGTTTCACACCAAGACGAGTAATTTCCGCAAGGCCACGAGTAATAACGGCTGCCTTAGCATTGTCCCCATATCCCATACCGTGGAGGGCACCAGCACCTACCGCGATAATGTTTTTAAGAGCACCAGCTGTTTCAACACCAATCACATCTGAATTGGTGTAGAGGCGGAAGTAGCTATTGCTGAAAATACCTTGGACATAGCGTGCCGCTTCAAGATCCTTAGATGCTGCTGTAATCAAAGTGATATCGCGAACAATAGTTTCTTCAGCGTGGCTTGGACCAGATACGACAACAATCTCACTACGAAGTTCCTTAGGAATCTCTTCTTCAAGGATTGTTGAAAGGCGTTCGTGTGTTCCAGGTTCCAAACCTTTGGAAGCATGCATAACAACAACTTCGTGGTCCAAAAGTTCAGCAACTTGCTTAGCAACTAAGCGAGTGACCTTGGTTGGAACAACAAAGAGAACAGCGTCGACACTATCTAGGGCTTCAGATAGCTCTTTGTAGGCTTTAATGTTTTCATCCAAAACCACATCCTTGAAGTAGCGGGTATTGGTGTGTTTCTCGTTAATTTCATCAATTTGTTCAGGGATGTTTCCCCAAATACGGACCTCGTGTCCGTTGTCGTTGAGTACCTGAGCAAGGGCAGTTCCCCATGAACCAGGGCCCAAGACAGCGATTTTTTGTTTTTTCATCATTAGGTCTCCCTTTAGGTCCTTTCTAACAAAGTAGAAAAAGACTGTATTCTTTCTCATTATAACATAAGAAAAGCATGTTTGTCTTGTACTCTCTGTTAGGAGGGCTGATGGCTATTTATTTTTTCAGCCAATTTTGGGCAATGTAGCCCCCAATGAGAGCAGCCATGAGCGTTCCTCCAATCAGGATTAAGACATGACTGGCTGTAAAGGGAACCATAACTTGATTTACATAATCTTGAGTTTTCCCTTTGGCTAGGAGCTGTGCGATATAAGCTTTGGGCGCAAGCCACATGGTGATAATGGGTGCTAAGTTCCCTAGGGAAAAGATCATATAGGAAAGTAAATTAAGTTTACTATTCTCATAGTTCCCTTTCTTAGCTAGAAAGTCAGCGACAAGGCCAGCCAGAAAGCTAGGAAGAAAGGCTAGAACAAAGTGCCCAGAAGCAAAGAAGAAGAGGGACATAAAGATACCCAGACAGGTAATCGCTCCAAATTGTTTTGTCTTTCTGATAAGCCCCAAGTAGACCCAGCCTGCAAAGATAGCCGCTAAGGCAGGTGTATGATACATATTTTTGACTTTGAAAAAGATTAAATCAATAGCAACTGCAAGGGCTAGGCAAATAAAATACAGTAGAATAGCTAGGCTGGTTTGTTTGATGAATGTCTTTTGACGCATGAGGTCTCCTAATCAATGTGAGGTGTTTTAGTTTTATTGAGCCAAGAGTATGCCAAACCAATGAAAATACCTCCGCCAATCCAGTTACCGAAGAAAACGACTATCCACTGACGTAGAATATTTGTCAAAGTGAAATTATCCACAGCGTCACGCACACCGTTGAAACCGAGCAACATGAAAGAGGCAAAGTTAGCAATCAAGTGTTCATTAATTAAAAATACAAACATGAAGATGGCTGATAGCGCAATGAAAATCTTAGCAGATTCTTCTTTGAGGAGCATGTAGCCCAAGATGGCAATATTAACGAACATATTCGCTGTAATACCTTCTGTAAAGTTCATCCAATCTGTTTTTCCAAGCTTGGTTGAGACAGCGGTAACTAAGAAACTCTTGTCAGTCAAATGTTGGAAAGAGAAGGATTGGTTGAAGAACCAGGCCAAGATAAGGGCACCGACAAAATTAAAGAAGGTACAGTAGAGGAGGATGGTACACACCTTGCTCCATTTGATTTTACCATAATAGGCACCACTGGTCAGGAACATCATGTTTGAAGTAGCCAACTCTCCATTGAATATGAGAACGAAGACCAGTCCGATGGCAAAGATAAAGGCAAAAACAAAACGAGAAATGGCCGGAATACCTGTAGCGATAACATCCGCACCAATAATTCCTACAGCAGTTGACATGGTAAGATAAGCTCCTGCAAGCATAGAACGCAAGGCATAGCGACCCAGACTTTCGTCAAAGAGAGCTTCTTTTTTAGCACAAGCAGCGAATACTTTTTCTTTAAATTGAGACATAGGTTTACCTCTAAAATATGTGGCATGGAGCATGGCAAATGCGCAAGCTCGAGTGAAATTTAATCTAGGATGACCATGAAAAAAAGTCAGGACAGTTGTCCCAACTTTTCCAAGTCTTAATATGAGGATGCTCCAGATGTAGCATCTGCGGCTGGGGCTGCGTCGCCACCATGACCACCCGCATCTGATGCACCAGATGTGGCGTCGCTACCGCCATGACTAGCTGCAGCTGGTGCAAAAGGACCGCTTCCTCCGACAAGGCGTTGACCAGTTGTTTCGAGATACCAGTCAAGCCATGGTTTAAAGTTAAAGACGATTTCATTGATTCCTGCATAAGAACCATCATCATAGTACATAGCCTGATAGTTATGCGTATTGATAACTCCTTCAGGTGACCCTGGAACAATCGTACGAACATATTCTTGGTTACCATTACGCAGTGTACCGATAACCCATTCCACATTTTTCATACGAGCTGGTGGAAGTGAGCCGTGAACAGTTGACATGCGGCTACCAGATTGAGGTGGTACACGTTTGGCGAACATAGTGTCAGGATCTTGATGGGCGTTGTTGTAGTAGAGGAACTGGTTGTTATCATCGGCATAGGTCAATTCAAATGGCATAGCCTTGAGGAACATGTCAATTTGATTAACCGTCAAAATACCGTGGTCCAATTTTACGTAGGTATCACCAGATACCGCACCAGTGATTTCAGCTACTTTTTCTACCCACTCTGGATCGTCAGGATCAACTTCGGTAACAGTTGTAGCGATTGGGTTGTTACAATCCAAGTCTTCAGGTTCAATTGGTTTTGGTTTTTTCAATTTAGAAACCACTCCTACATATTGGATGAAATTGTCTAAGCATTGTTCAAGGAAATTAATAGTACCTTCGTTGGTAATGTTCCCCTCAAGGTCAAAAGCTTCTTTAGCCTTTCCAAGCAAGAATTCATTACCTGGAAGTGTATAAGCATTAACACCAGGTGCTTCAAGGATTTTACGCAAATGCACTTGGGCACGTGAAGTTCCTTGGTCGTAGTAAGAAGCACCAACAATCATTACAGGCTTGTTTTCAAAAGGGTGCACTTCGAATGATAGCCACTCTAATACTGATTTAAGTGCTGCAGAGATAGTGTGATTGTGCTCAGGTGTTGCAATGATGACACCGTCAGCGCGTGTAATTTTGTTATTAAGTAAGCGAAGTTGGAAACTTTCATCCCATTTTTCATCTTGGTTAAACATAGGAACTTCATCAATTTCCAAAACTTCAAGTTCAAATTTAATTTTAAAATGTCTTCTGATAAATTCGAGCAGTTTACGGTTATATGATTGATCATAATTTGCTCCAACGAGTCCAACAAATTTCATAGTTTATATTCTCCTGTCTTATAGGCTTTCCCAGTCGAAGTCTTCAGCTTCTTTATGTAGCAACTCTGTAGCATGTGAGAGTTTACCAGTAATTTTGACGTAGAGACGGAAGTCATCGAAAATAGCATCTAATTTTTTGATGACATCGAGGTCAACTAAATCGCCGTTGCTATCAAAAGCTTGAAGGGAATGTGAAAGCAAGAATTCGTCTGGAAGCACGTTAGCTTTGATTTCTGGAGCATTCAAAATTTGACGAAGTTGTAGCTGTGCACGAGAAGCTCCTAGAGTTCCATAAGATGCTCCTGTAATCATAACAGGCTTATTCAAAAGAGGGAAAACACCGTATGAGACCCAAGCTAAAGCATTCATGAGAACAGCTGGAATTGAGTGGTCATACTCAGGTGTTCCAATAATAACCCCATCAGCCTCATCGATTTTTTTAACGATTTCAAGGACACTTTCTGGCAATTGTTTGTTAGCGGGTTTGTTAAAGACAGGGAGGTCTTTGATTTCAACAAGTTCGATGTCTGCCTTATCTGCAAAATGTTTCTGAATATATTGCAATAATTGTCTATTAGTTGAACGTTTTGAATTCGTACCAACAAGTCCGATGAATTTCATGACAATTCTCCTTAAAAGTATTATATCTATTATTATGTTAGCGTTTTCCTGGTTAAAAGTCAATCTTCGTTTAATGAGAAAGTGATTAGACTATTACCTTTGTCATCTTATTTCGAATAGATTATAATAGGATAGATTTAAAAGTCTGAAGCTAGCATGGCTAGTTTTACAAGAATTAATTTATAGATGTATCGAAAGGAAAAATAATGACAAAAATTCGTGGATTTGAACTTGTATCAACCTATACCAATCAGGACTTGCTTCCAAAACGGGAGACAGCCCATGCAGCTGGTTACGACTTAAAGGTGGCAGAGCGCACAGTGATTGCACCAGGAGAAATCGTCCTCGTCCCAACTGGGGTCAAGGCTTATATGCAAGCGGGTGAGGTGCTTTATCTTTATGATCGTTCTTCTAATCCTCGCAAAAAAGGTCTGGTCTTGATCAACTCTGTGGGGGTTATTGATGGCGATTACTATGGAAATCCAGGGAATGAGGGTCACATCTTCGCCCAGATGAAAAATATTACTGATCAGCCCGTGACTCTTGAAGTCGGCGAACGCATCGTTCAAGGTGTCTTTATGCCCTTCTTAATTGTAGATGGAGATGAAGCTGACGGTGTTCGTACAGGTGGTTTCGGATCGACAGGGAAATAGAGAAAGAATATGGCAGACTATTTATTAGTTGTAGATATGCAGTCAGATTATGTTGCTGTAGGAAAAGCATATCATGAAGAACTGACTGCAGCTGTAAATGACAAAATTGCTAGCTATCCCAGCGACCGGGTTATCTATATTCTCAATCGTTTTTTCTGGGAGAGAAAAGATAGAAAGAAGAAATTTGCGACCGGCTTGCTGCTTGTATCTTCTCGTATCTTTGAGAAGCGTCGGGCTTCTTGCTTTACTAATCCAGATTTAAAAGATTTTTTAGAGGGAGACGGTGCTAAAAGCATAGAGTTTATAGGGGTAGATGGCAATGGCTGTGTTAAGGCTTCCGTTTTGGCAGCTGTCAAGGAGAATTATCAGGTTTCTGTCGATTTGTCCGCTGTCGGAGTTGCCAACCAGAAGAAATTTAAAAAAACATTGCATAAGTGGCATTCTGTCGGAGTAATCGTATAAGGAGAATTATCATAGCAAAGAAAAAATCAACTTTTGTTTGTCGAGAATGTGGCTACAATTCACCCAAATATCTAGGGCGCTGTCCCAACTGTTCTTCTTGGTCCTCTTTTGAAGAAGAGGTTGAGGTGCAGGAGGTGAAAAATGCCCGTGTCAGTTTGACGGGTGAAAAGTCTAAACCAACTAAATTAAAAGAAGTATCCTCAATCAATTATGCTCGCATAAAGACTGACATGGATGAGTTTAACCGTGTTTTAGGTGGCGGTGTGGTTCCGGGTAGTTTGGTTCTTATTGGAGGAGATCCAGGAATAGGGAAATCAACCCTCCTCTTACAGGTGTCAACGCAACTGGCTAACAAGGGTACGGTCCTCTATGTATCTGGAGAAGAATCTGCCGAGCAAATCAAATTGCGGAGTGAACGTTTAGGTGATATTGATAACGAATTTTATCTGTATGCTGAGACCAATATGCAAGCCGTTCGCAGTCAAGTAGAGGTCATAAAACCCGATTTCCTCATTATCGACTCTATTCAGACCATCATGAGTCCAGAGATTTCTGGCGTTCAAGGTTCTGTATCTCAGGTTCGTGAAGTCACTGCTGAACTCATGCAGATTGCCAAAACCAATAACATTGCCACATTTATTGTTGGGCATGTGACCAAGGAGGGACAGCTGGCTGGACCACGTATGTTGGAACACATGGTAGATACGGTACTCTATTTTGAGGGGGAACGTCATCACACCTTCCGTATTTTACGAGCAGTCAAAAACCGTTTTGGTTCAACCAATGAGATTGGGATTTTTGAGATGCAGTCTGGTGGTTTGGTAGAAGTGCTAAACCCTAGCCAGGTTTTCTTAGAGGAACGCCTAGACGGTGCCACAGGTTCTGCCATTGTTGTGACAATGGAAGGTAGCAGACCTATCTTAGCTGAAGTTCAAGCCTTGGTGACACCAACCGTCTTTGGTAATGCCAAGCGGACAACGACGGGACTGGACTTTAACCGTGTCAGCCTCATTATGGCTGTTTTAGAGAAACGTTGTGGCCTTCTTCTCCAAAATCAAGATGCCTATCTCAAATCGGCTGGTGGTGTCAAATTGGACGAGCCAGCTATTGACCTTGCTGTAGCCGTTGCGATTGCTTCTAGTTACAAGGAGCTTCCAACCAATCCACAAGAAGCTTTCATAGGAGAAATTGGGTTGACTGGAGAGATTCGCCGAGTAACTCGCATTGAACAGCGTATTAATGAGGCTGCTAAATTAGGTTTTACTAAGATTTATGCTCCTAAAAATTCGCTTCATGGCATGAAGATTCCAGAAGGTATCCAGATCATTGGGGTCACGACGGTAGGAGAAGTACTCAAAAAAGTTTTTTCTTAAAAAAATGCCTCAAAGCCAGAATTTGGAAGCGCTTGCAAAAATACCTGTTCGATGCTATACTTTTCTTAAGAATAGGGAGGTATTTATTATGCAATTTTTTACAGACAGCAACATGCAGTTCCCTTTAGTAGAGTTATCTCTTAATCAAGGTGAAACAGTCTTTATCCAGCGTGGCAGTATGGTATATCACACACCGAATGTGACACTGAGTACCAAATTAAATGCCAGTGGATCAGGTTTAGGTCGCTTTGTAAAAGCAGTTGGGCGTTCAATGGTTTCGGGCGAAAGTAGCTTTATTACTCAGGTTGTCTCGCAGTCCAATAATGGCTATATAGCCTTGGCCCCTGATTCTCCAGGTCAAGTGATTCCACTTTATTTAGGTGAAAAACAGTACCGACTCAACGACGGTGCCTTTCTAGCACTTGATGGCACAGCTTACTATACAATGGAGCTCCAGTCTGTTGGTAAGGCTCTTTTTGGTGGTCAGGGTGGTTTCTTTGTAATGACTACCCAAGGCCAAGGAACTCTCTTGGCAAATGCTTACGGCTCTATTAAAAAAATTGAGCTAAACAATCAAGAAGTGACTATTGATAATGCTCATGTCGTTGCCTGGAGTCAGACACTTGATTATAATATTCACCTGGAAAATGGTTTCTGGCAGTCTATTGGGACAGGAGAGGGTGTTGTTAATACCTTTAGAGGAACAGGTGAAATTTATGTTCAAAGTCTCAATCTTCAAACCTTTGCAGGCTTGCTTAATAGATACTTGCCAAAACGTTCATAATATAAATTGAAGGAGGATGGATGCTTGTTAGCATTTATTCTCCTTTTTTATGTTGCGGACTCAATAGCTGACAAGTTAATAAAAAGATGATAAGATAGTGTGTAAATAATTTGATAGTCAAATTATTTTCTTCATTAGAAAGTGAGTTATTATGTCTTATTTTGAAAACTTTCTCAATGCCAACAAAGCCTATGTTGACCTCCACGGGACAGCCCATCTTCCCTTGAAACCAAAGACTAAGGTGGCTATTGTGACTTGTATGGATTCACGCCTTCACGTTGCTCAGGCCTTGGGGTTGGCCCTAGGTGACGCTCATATTTTGCGTAATGCGGGTGGTCGTGTGACGGAAGATATGATTCGTTCTTTGGTCATTTCTCAACAACAGATGGGGACACGAGAAATCGTAGTTCTTCACCATACAGATTGTGGTGCTCAGACCTTTAAGAACGATGAGTTTACCGCCTATCTCAATAAAGAACTTGGTGTTGATGTTTCTGATCAAGATTTTCTTCCATTCACAGATGTGGAAGAGAGTGTTCGTGAAGATATGGCCATTCTTCGTCAGTCACCGCTTATCCCTGAGGATGTTATCATCTCCGGTGCGGTTTATGATGTAGATACTGGCCGAATGACTCAAGTTCACCCCTAATACCGAAAAGTTAAGCAGGCATGGTTGCCTGCTTTTTTCATGGTTGGATATAAAAAAACTCAGCACAAAATAAATTTGCTGAGTTAAGCTGGTTTTTAAGAAACGATAAAAATGAGAATCACAGTCCCTAAATAGAAAAGACTGGTGATAAAAAAGCTGATACGCCAGAATAACTTAAGAAAACGTTTAAACTTGAAGGATTGTGTTTTTCTTAGCATCTGAATCGTGATAATGATAGCCGCCAAGGATAATAAAATGGTGATGTAAGGCAAAAAGCTATGGGTAAAGAAACGGGCTGACACAGCAACTATCTCAATAAAATAAAGAGGGAAGGTAAGGTCAGCAAAATTAAGCCCGAGGTATTTTAAACTGAAGAAGCGGTGGATAATAAAAGCAAAGATAGGTGTTAGAATCAAAAATGCTATAGCAAAGAATTTATATAGAATCATAAGTCTATTTTACCTCGAAAAGCCCTTTATGTAAATTTTTTCCTAAACTTAATAAGAAATTCTTGCATCTAAAAAGAATTTCTGTATAATAGATAAGGTATGTAAAAACATACTTGTGGGAGGTAACAAAACTTACTTACCGCCAAAACCACAATAGGAGGAAATTACAAAATGGCTAAAAAAGTCGAAAACATCGTAAAACTTCAGATTCCTGCTGGTAAAGCGACTCCAGCTCCACCAGTTGGACCAGCTCTTGGTCAAGCCGGAATCAACATCATGGGATTCACTAAAGAGTTTAACGCTCGTACAGCTGACCAAGCTGGTATGATCATCCCAGTTGTTATCTCTGTGTATGAAGATAAATCATTTGATTTCATCACTAAAACACCACCAGCTGCTGTTCTTTTGAAAAAAGCTGCAGGTGTTGAAAAAGGTTCAGGTACTCCAAACTCAGTTAAAGTTGCTTCAGTAACTCGTGCACAAGTACAAGAAATTGCTGAAACTAAAATGCCTGACTTGAACGCTGCAAACATCGAATCAGCTATGCGTATGATCGAAGGTACTGCACGTTCAATGGGATTCACTGTTACTGACTAATTCAGTTAACAAGAAAACCACAGACGTCGTCTCACTTCGCTGAGTGACGTGGAAGATGAAAGTCGTTATGACCACATTACACAAGGAGAAATAATTAACATGGCTAAAAAAAGCAAACAAATGCGTGCTGCTCTTGAGAAAATCGACAGCACAAAAGCTTACAGCGTAGAAGAAGCTGTAGCTCTTGCACAAGAAACTAACTTCGCAAAATTTGATGCTACTGTTGAAGTATCATACAACCTTAACATCGACGTTAAGAAAGCTGACCAACAAATCCGTGGAGCAATGGTATTGCCAAACGGTACTGGTAAAACTCAACGCGTTCTTGTATTTGCTCGTGGTGCTAAAGCTGAAGAAGCTAAAGCAGCAGGTGCTGACTTCGTTGGTGAAGACGAACTCGTTGCTAAAATCAACGGTGGATGGCTTGACTTTGACGTTGTTGTTGCAACACCAGACATGATGGCAATCGTTGGTCGTCTTGGACGTGTCCTTGGACCACGTAACTTGATGCCAAACCCTAAAACTGGTACAGTAACTATGGACGTTGCTAAAGCAGTTGAAGAGTCTAAAGGTGGTAAAATCACTTACCGTGCTGATAAAGCAGGTAACGTACAAGCTATCATCGGTAAAGTTTCATTCGAAACTGAAAAATTGGTTGAAAACTTCAAAGCATTTAACGATGCAATCCAAAAAGCTAAACCAGCTACAGCGAAAGGTGCTTACATCACAAACCTTTCAATTACTACTACACAAGGTGCTGGTATCAAAGTTGATCCTAACTCATTGTAAGAGTAGTAAAGGGCCTATCTTCGGATAGGCTTTTTTCTTGCTCTAAACACGAAATTTGAGTAGAAAATAAAAAATATTCAGAAAGTAGTGTTGCTTTTTCGAATTTATGGTATAATTTAAACGTATACACATAATTATTGATTTTTGAATTTTTTACGTTGCAAATTTAAGGAGGCAATGAATGAAAAAGAGTAAGGTATTTTTACTGGCAGCCGTAGGCCTGTTATCTGTAGGTGTTTTAACGGCTTGCTCGTCATCAAGTAAGACGTCTGGTAAGACTTATAATTATGTCTACGGTGGCGATCCTGCAACCCTAGACTATGTTTCTACAAATAAGAAAAATATGACGACAGCCGTTAGTAACGGTGTTGATGGTTTGTTTGAAAATGACCAATATGGGAATCTAAAACCTTCTGTCGCTGAAAACTGGTCTGTTTCTCAAGATGGTTTGACATATACTTACAAGATTCGTAAGGGTGTCAAATGGTACACTTCAGACGGTGAAGAATATGCCAATGTAACAGCTAAAGACTTTGTAACAGGTCTTAAGCATGCTGCTGATACTAATTCTGAAGCGATTTATTTGCTACAAAACTCAGTTAAGGGCTTGAATGATTACCTTTCAGGTGCCAACAAGGACTTCTCAAATGTTGGTATCAAAGCAGTTGATGATTACACTTTGCAATATACGCTTAGCCAACCAGAACCTTACTGGAATTCAAAATTGACCTACTCTGTTACTTGGCCTGTTAATGAAGATTTCTTGAAATCTAAAGGTAAAGACTTTGGTAAGTCAACAGACCCAACATCTATTCTTTATAACGGTCCATATCTTCTTAAATCTTTGACAACGAAATCTTCTATTGAGTTCACCAAGAATGAAAACTATTGGGATAAGGATAATGTCTATTTTGATACAGTTAAATTGACTTACGATGATGGTACAGACCAAGAATCCTTGGAACGTAACTTCACTGATGGAGTCTATAATTTAGCTCGTCTATACCCAACTAGCTCAAACTATTCTAAAGTTGAAAAACAGTACAAAGACAATATTTTCTATACACAACCTGGAGCAGCTGTAGAAGGTGTCGGTATTAATATCGATCGTCAAACTTATGACCATACATCTAAAGAAAATGATCAACAAAAGACATCAACTAAGACAGCTCTTCTTAACAAAGATTTCCGTCAAGCATTAGGTTTTGCCATTGACCGTACAAATTACGCCGCACAACTTAACGGTAAGGAAGGTGGAAGCACTGCCGTTCGTAATATCTTTGTTAAACCAGACTTTGTTCAAGCAGATGGTAAGGACTTCGGAACAATGGTGATGGATCAACTTCCAGCTTATGGTGATGAGTGGTCTGGTGTGAATCTTGCAGATAGTCAAGATGGTCTTTATAATCCAGAAAAAGCTAAGGCTGAATTTGCTAAAGCCAAAGAAGCTCTTCAAGCAGAAGGGGTTCAGTTCCCAATCCATTTGGATGTTCCTGTCAATCAGTCAAATAAAATCTTTGTGAACCAAGTGCAGTCACTTAAACAATCTATTGAATCAGCTCTTGGAAAAGATAATGTTGTACTTGATCTTCATCAATTGTCAACTGATGATTTCTATAACATTACCTACTCTGCTTCAAATGCAGCGGCAGAGGATTGGGACTTGTCAGTAGGTGTGGCTTGGGAGCCTGACTACCTTGATCCATCAACTTATCTTGATGTCTTGAAGACTACAAATGGTGAAAATACTAAATCTTTCATGGGTTATGACAATCCAAATAGTCAAGCGGTTGAAAAAGTAGGTCTTAAAGAATATGACCAATTGGTTGATGATGCTTCTAAGGAAACAACAGACTTGACGGCTCGTTATGAAAAATATGCAAAAGCTCAGGCATGGTTGACGGATAGTGCACTTTATATCCCAACGACTACTTATAACGGTGCAGCCGCTGTAATTTCTCGTATTAAGCCATTCTCAGGAGCTTATGCTCAAGCCGGTGATAAAGGTTCTACATACTACTTCAAGTATCTTAAATCTCAAGATGATATTGTGACTAAGAAACAATACGATTCAGCTTATAAAGATTGGCTTAAAGAAAAAGCAAAATCTAATGACAAAGCTCAAAAAGATCTTGCCAAACACGTTAAGTAATCTATCGAAAACGTCTACCTTTAGGTAGTCGTTTTTTTAACAAAATTTCTCGAACCACCCCTAGATTGTGATATAATAAGAAAGATTGGTACTCGCTTCTAGATTTTTATTTGGAAAGTTTGGGGGATAGAGTTGCCTACTGGTACTTATCATCTTAAGGTTAGTCCTAAGGAAGGGACTTTAGGCTCAATAGGTATCCAAAGACTGAAGAATGAAACAAAAAAAGGAGATTTATCTTGGCTAAAGATATCCGCGTTCGTTACGCACCAAGTCCAACAGGGCTTCTACACATTGGTAATGCTCGTACAGCATTGTTTAACTACCTTTATGCACGTCATCATGGCGGTACATTTATTATCCGTATTGAAGATACTGACCGTAAACGTCACGTTGAAGATGGTGAGCATTCACAGCTTGATAACTTGCGTTGGTTGGGAATTGACTGGGATGAAAGTCCTGAAACACACGAAAACTATCGTCAATCAGAACGTTTACCGCTTTACCAAAAATATATTGATCAACTTTTGGCAGAAGGTAAAGCCTATAAGTCATACGTAACTGAAGAAGAGTTAGCTGCAGAGCGTGAACGTCAAGAAGCAGCTGGTGAAACTCCTCGTTACATTAACGAGTTCCTTGGCATGACTGAAGAAGAAAAAGCTGCCTACATCGCAGAACGTGAAGCGGCAGGTATTGTACCTACAGTTCGTTTGGCGGTTAATGAGTCAGGGATTTATAAATGGCATGATATCGTTAAGGGAGATATCGAATTTGAAGGTGGTAATATCGGTGGTGATTGGGTTATCCAGAAGAAAGATGGATACCCAACTTACAACTTTGCGGTAGTTGTTGATGACCATGATATGCAAATTTCACACGTTATCCGTGGAGATGACCATATTGCCAATACACCAAAACAACTCATGGTTTATGAAGCTCTTGGTTGGGAAGCACCTGAGTTTGGACACATGACCCTTATCATCAATTCTGAAACTGGTAAGAAGTTGTCTAAACGTGACACTAACACCCTTCAATTTATCGAAGATTACCGTAAAAAAGGTTACCTTCCAGAAGCAGTCTTTAATTTCATTGCTCTTCTTGGTTGGAATCCTGGCGGTGAAGACGAAATCTTTTCTCGTGAAGAACTCATTAAACTTTTTGATGAAAACCGTCTAAGCAAGTCACCAGCGGCCTTTGACCAGAAGAAATTGGACTGGATGAGTAACGACTACATTAAGAATGCAGATTTCGATAAGGTCTTTGCTCTTTGCAAACCTTTCTTGGAAGAAGCTGGTCGTTTGACAGATAAAGCTGAAAAATTAGTGGAACTCTACAAACCACAAATGACAGCAGCAGAAGAAATTGTCCCTCTTACAGATCTCTTCTTTGAAGATTTCCCAGAATTGACAGAGGCTGAAAAAGAGGTTATGGCTGGTGAAACAGTACCAACAGTACTTAAAGCCTTTAAAGCCAAACTCGAAGCTATGTCTGATGATGAGTTTGTTGTTGAAAACATTTTCCCACAAATTAAGGCTGTTCAAAAAGAAACAGGAATCAAAGGGAAAAATCTCTTCATGCCAATCCGTATTGCTGTTTCAGGAGAAATGCACGGTCCAGAATTGCCAGATACTATTTTCTTGCTCGGACGTGAAAAATCAATCAAACATATTGATCAAGTTCTTGCAACACTATAAAAACAAACCCAACAATTGTTGGGTTTTCGAATGCACATAAGCGATATGTCAATGATTATATGATAATTGCTAAGCCTACATTTGTAATATAATGATGATATTTCGTAACCATATCATCATTTTCAAAAGTTTAAATTAGTTTTATAATAGATTGGTAATAAAAATTAGGGAGGAGTGAGCATTATGAGAAGATTTGGTTGGTATTTCTACTACGTTATTGGCATGTACCCATAAAAAGAGGTAATGAGTCAGTTAAAGAGCTTAGTTTTTCTAAGCTCTTTTTTATGTTTATGAAAAGTAGGGGACATGTGGAATCGTCTGATGTTAGATTGTTCTTAATCAGGAAAAAATAGCTTTATATTTTTAGCTTTTTCTAATAGGAGTGACGCTAAATTATATATTTATGTTACAATAAAGTAGGTTGATTTTTGAAAGGAAGGGGGGGAGTCTAGAGATGATCGTTTTATTTACGGTTCTACGTCTATTGGCTATTTTAATTGTTAGTCACGATATGTCAGGTTTGCTCAAAACTTGGAAGAGTAAATGCTGGTTTATCGCAGGGAGTCTCTTGCTCTCTCTATTTGTTGGAGGCATTACAGGGTCGCTCTTAGCACTTTTGTTCTGCTATCTTTTCTTAAATAAAATATCAAGTAGTGAAAAGAATTCTTTTCTTTTCACCTTTTTGCCGTGGGTTTTTGTTGAAGTCACCTCGAAACTGCTTCAACTTTATTTTTTCCCATGGATTTTTCAAATTAATTATTTACAGGTCAAAGACACCCCAGTACTCATTGCTTTGTCTTATCTCTTGATTTACCCAATTTTTCATCTGATTGTCAAAGTGTTCTTTATTGACTTTGGTGCTCTCAATGTTATGGGAAATAACCATACTTACCAAGTTAGACAACGCTTATTGGTTGGGGTGACTCTGGCTTATATTATTTTATCTTTAATTATTTTCTATGCTAGTAACATCTTTCCTTACACAGGCCTCTTTATTTATTTAGCAGGCAGTATTACGGTTGTCTACTCCATCCTCTTTATTTTGCTCTTTGCTCAGCTTAATATTTATTCTAAGAGAAGAGTGAAGGATCAGTTGGCTGAAGAAATGGCTAGACACGAGGAAAGTTTAGAAGAATATAGCCACCGTTTAGAAAAACTCTATAATGATATTTCTCAGGTGAAGAAGGATTATCTCGAAGGGCTTAAAACAATGGAGGTTAGTATCCAACGTCGAGACTTACCTGCTTTGAAACAAGAGTATGCAGAACTTTTAGAGAAATCTGGTAATAGCTTAACGTTATCAAATTATGAATTATCACGTTTGATCAACTTAGAAATCACATCTCTCAAGAGTCTCTTTTCTGCTAAAGTGCTTGAGGCAGAGAACTTAGGAATTAAGGTTAACTTGGAGTTGCCAGATGTCATATCGTCAACTCAGATAGAGGCCTTAGATTTGGTTGTGATTTCTTCTGTCTTCTTAAATAATGCTATTGAGTCGGCGGTGGATTCTGAAGATCCTACTTTAACTATATCTTTCTTTAAAAATCAAGGTTATCTTATCTTGGTTATTGACAATACAACCAGAGAAGAACGTATTCCTGTGTCAAGGATTTTTGATGAAGGGGTTTCTAGCAAAGGTGAAGGCCGAGGGCTTGGTTTGTCTAAGGTCGCAGATATACTTAATCGCTATCCAAAAGTAAATCTTGAGACTCGTAGTTGTGACCATCATTTTACACAGGTCCTCTCTTTTCAGGATAATTGATAAATCAAAGATACTATTTGTGGGGAATAGGATAAGGGAAATAGAAAGGGGAAAAGCATATGCAACTTGCGATTGATGGCCTTATTGCTTTGGTTGTTGTCGTTTCACATCTTGTGATTTTAGCTAGAATGGCTTATCTAGATGTTTTTACTTACCGTTACATTCCTTATGTAATCGTAGTAACTGCCGTTAAGTGGTTAGCCAAGGTGCTATGGCAAATTGATATTCCAGATGCAATTTATCTCCTAGTCTTTATTTTTCTTGAAAAACCTCAGGCTCTACGAGAAGAAAAGTATTTTTATGCTTTCTTTGCCCCTGTCTTTTGGACTTTGATTACAAGTTTCTTTAGTTTTTATCTTTTCCGAGTTTTCTTTAATAAGCCGGTCGAGTTGGTTCCAAACCATTTAGGAATCCTAGCTGTAGATAGTGTTGTTCTTCCCTTCTTTCTAGGTTTGCAAAAAATGTTCGGTTTAGATAGCTTCTTCCAGGAACCCTATCAGGACTTGCAGGATAAATATAAGAGCATGCTCTTGCAAGTTGATCTTATTTTAATTATCAGTTATCTGCTTATCCTCTTTAAACAGGAGATATTCTCCTTGCTTCTGAGTCAGACCTACCTCCCAGGTTACCCTCAAATTTATATTTGGGTTGGTTTCCTTATACACATGTATATTCTTGTTCGTTTTGTTTCCTACGGTAAAGACGTACGAGATAGCAAAATTCTCAGAGAACAAGAGGAGCACTTGAGGAGTCTGGAAGCTTATAATGAAAAAATCGAAACTGCCTATAAGAGTGTACGTTCGTTTAAACATGATTATGAAAACATACTCATTAGTATGCAGACAAGTATTGATAGTGGGGATTTTGACCTTATTGAACAAACCTATCAGGATATTTTGAAAAAGGCAGGTCAAGAACTCATTGAAGAAGATGACGAAAATGTCTCTTGAGTATAAACAGGAAATATTATCATGAACTTACAGCTTTGGACCATGGTATCCCTTGAAAATAGTATTATTCAGATTATTAGTTTTCATATTACCTGGTTTATTTATAAAAAACTAACAAGGAGCACATTAGCTTACTGGAAAGTATTTTGTTTAAGTCTCTTAGGTATAGTGGTATCACTTGGTAAAGGTGATGGCTTCTATTATCAAGTTGTTATCTTTTTAGCTTTGGCCTTAAAGGAACGGCGGGAACATCGTTTGACGCTCTGGGCAAGCCTCTTTTTTGGAGCCTTCTCGGTTCTTTTTACAGATTTATTTGCGACTTTTACCCCATTTTATGTATTCAATAATCTGTTCACAAATATGACCTTGGGTGAGATTCAAGAAAACTTCTTGCTTAAATTGTTATCTTATGTGATGATTTACCCATTCTTTCTCTATATCAATTATCTTTCCAGTTCAGATGTTGATAAGGTCAAGGAATTGATTTATTCACGTGGTCGTGAACGTCTGTTGATAGCCGTTGATCTGACCTTTGCACTCTACATTATTTGTAGTACTCTTTTGGTATCAACAGGTAGTGATGTGGGAGGGCCAATTTTTATTGCGATGGCAGTTTATCTCCTAATGGTAACAACCTTGAATCGCTACTCTCATAAATTTGTCAGAGAACGTAGTAAGGAAGCTGTGGAGACTTATGTCTATAACTTGGAAGTCTATAATAAACATATTGAGGATCTTTTTACAAAAGTAAAACCTATTGAAAAAGATTTTGAGAGTCTTTTGGTAGCTCTTGAGACCCCATTGGCTAAAAATCAATTATCAGAGGTTTTATCCGTTTATCATGAGCATTTGAATCATCTTAAACTTGATAATTTGGACTTAAATGATAAGTTGGCCCCTCTGTTTGAGATTCCTTATCCGGTATTAAGAAGTTGGATTGTAAACCAAATCATTCCTTTGGAACAAAAAGGTATCACCGTTAGGCTGGATGTCAATGTTGATGCTTATCCTAACAATTTAAATATTGCAGTTCTTATTAGAGTTTTAGAACGTTGCATGAATTTAGCTGAAAAACTTTGGGCCAAGGAGCCGGAGACAGATATTGGTTTCCTTATTCAACAGAATGAGCATGGTAATCTCAGCTTTATTCTTGAGAATACCAATCAGGAAGCTGATCCGAAACTCGATGGTAGTCTGGCTATTAGTCGTGATTTTGCCCAGTTTTGCTGGTCAAACGGTATCGGTTTAACAAATAAAAAAGAATTATTTAAAACCTATCAAATTGTCACGGTAGGACTATAATCGTAGAAAGGAGAGGGATAACTATGCTGGGTAACATCCTATTTCAAATTTTGATGTTTATCATTATTTGGGATATCTACTTACGTATTGGTGGACAAAACACTAATCTTAAAAATCGTATACTTTATTTGTTATTTGATGTTGCTCTATGCATTTGGGGACAACTCATTGGACGCTATATAGGCATAGTACCTCCCTTAGTAGCCATTGTAACATTGACATTTAGTTACCAATTGAATAAAAGTGTCACCTCCGTAGAGCGCTTTTTTCTAGGTTTTTACCCAGTGGTACTAGTCGATTTGGCAAGACGTTTTTTGGCTACTTTCTTCTTTCCACCGATACTTGGCATAACTGTTGATACTTTAAACACTAATATTTGGTGGTCTATGGTACCACTTTCCTTCGTCATGTTGACGGTCAGAATAGTAGATTTTATTTTACGTCTAGATTTTACAGATATCTTGAAAGTTGCTGCCCAACAAGAAAAAAAGAACCGTCTGGGTTTGGTCAACATGCTTCTTTTGCTTTATTATTTAGTTATCTTTTTAGTGTCGACATTTGATACTTATTTTCCAGAGTTACATCTTGAGAGTAGATTTAGGTTGCCATTAGTAATGGGATATCTCTACTTACTCCTCTTTGTACTTGGTGCTGTAAACCAGTTTGCTAAGGAGAAAATAGAGCAGGATTTAGCGATGAAGCAGGCTAACTATCTTGATGATTTGAAGCGTGAGAATACTAGGGTAGAAGGTTTGTATAGAGACTTGATGCATGTTCGCTCTAACTATAATTTCCTACTTAATAATCTGAGAGATATTGAAAGAACAGGGGATATTCGTTCTTATAAAAAAGATTTGGTTGATCTTTATGTCAATCGAGATCAGCATAGTTTTTCAACTCAGGTCACTGATTTGGATAATATCCAAAATCCAAGTATTCATAGTCTACTTTCATCAAAATATCATGAAGCTCAGATGCATCGCCTCAATATTCATGCAGAGATTCCAGATCCAGTGATTCATAACTATCTAACTGATTTAGATTTAGCTGTTGTTTTGGGTCACCTCATGGATAATGCTATTGATGGTGCTCGTAAAGCCAGTGAAGGTTTTATTAGTCTGGCCTATTTTGATGAAGAGGATTGCCAGAGTTTTATTATTGAAAGTACAATTGCAGAAGAGCAAGTGCCACTTTCAATGATGAGTACCCAGCTTTCTCATCCTGAGGGTGGTATAGGTGTTAATGCTGTTCAAGATATTTTGGAACGTTATCCGAACACGTCCTTCTCTGTCCGTAGTCAGAATCATAAAATGATGCAAATACTAGAAATGAGGCCCTAATATGAATATATACATTTTAGAAGATGACTTAATGCAGCAAACACGTATTAGTGACATCATCAGAGAATTGGTTTCAGAGGGCACGTTTTCCGTACGAAAACTTGAAGTTTTTTCTAAACCTCACAAACTATTGTCCAGTATCAATGAAAAGGGCAACCATCAGGTTTTCCTTTTAGATATCGATATTGATGGTGAGCGAAAGAAGGGGCTAGAAGTTGCCTCAGAAATTCGTCAACAAGATGCTAATGCAGTTATTATTTTTGTAACAACTCACTCAGAGTTTGCACCGATTAGTTTTAAATACAAGGTTTCTGCACTAGATTTCATTGATAAGACAGTTTCTAATGCAGAGTTCAAACAACAACTAAAACAAACATTGACTTTTGTGAACCAAAAAGTTGGAGATGTGGATGATGATGAGATTTTTGTGTTTGAAACCGCTCAGTCTCGGATCCAAGTCCCTATGAGAGATATTTATTATTTTGCGACTGCTGTGACACCTCATAAGGTGATGCTGATTACTAAAACAGAGCGTTTGGAGTTTTATGCCAATCTTGGAGATATTACTTCGGTAAATAAAAAACTCTTTTCTTGTCATCGCTCCTTTTTAGTTAATTTGGATAACATATCTCGTATTGATAAGACTCAGTTGATGATTTATTTTGAAAATGGTGATTCTTGTCCAGTTTCACGTTTGAAAATGAAGGCTCTGCTTAAAAAATGGTCAGAGGTAAAAGAACATTAGTCGATGACTAATGTTCTTTTTAGTCTAAAAAAGCATGTGTTTATTTCATAGGTGATTGATTATCTTATGAGTGAACAAATTCTGTAAAAACACAAAATAGATGTCCTTTAGTGATAAAATTTAGAGATTTATAAAAAAATATCTTAAAAAAAATGCAGTTCAGGATGAAAAAACGACATTCTATGAAATCGTATAGACAATTAAATTGAAAAAAGCTATTATATAATCAAGATATGTGATTCGGAAATGAGACATCGTCAATCTTATTGAAATCTACATACACTTTATGAAAATAAATAATGTACTTTTATATAACTTTTTCCTAATCCCCATTTTTTATTGGCCGCTCGTCCAATTACATATCTTTTTTATAGAAATTAATAGGCTTGAGAAATCAAGCCGTTTTTTTGTTTTTAAGGGCATTAGTACAGATTAGGATAAAAAAATACATTCTGTGAGTGAAATTCGACATTTTAGGAAATGAAGATATACATTTGGGGATTGCATGCTATAATGTAATCAAGGTTAGAGAGCAAGAAGAATGTATGGTTTAAGTTAGTCCCTTAAACATAATAATTTCCCTCATTCATTCTATCTAAAATTGCTGTTGTGTTCTCTACCGATGATGCTGTTGTTCAAAAGGTCTGTACTTTGTACAGGCCTTTTGGCATTTTAGAAGATAAATAGTTAAAGATGCTTTTGAATCTATTTGTATAGTTTCAAAAGTGTTTTTTATTTTTCATTACTTCTTGCATAAAATTGAATAAAAATTAAGAATTAAGCACTTTTTAGGTCAAAAGAATAAGTAAAAACAAATAAAAACTAAATAAATATAAAAAAATAACAAAAAAGTGTTGACAAGTGAATAAATATGCAATATAATTAATCTCGTAAGGTTGATAGAGATAGCAACCACAAGAAAATATAAGAAAAGAGAAAAATATTATGTCAAAAGAGAAAGTTATTCTTGCCTATTCGGGAGGTCTTGATACCTCAGTCGCTATTACATGGCTTAAAAAAGATTACGATGTTATCGCCGTTTGTATGGACGTCGGTGAAGGTAAAGACCTTGAGTTTATCCATGACAAAGCTTTGACAGTTGGAGCTGTCGAGTCATACGTGCTTGATGTTAAAGATGAGTTTGCTGAAGATTATGTGCTTCCAGCACTTCAAGCTCACGCTTACTATGAACAAAAATATCCTTTGGTTTCAGCACTTAGTCGTCCAATCATTGCTAAAAAATTGGTTGAGATTGCTCATAAAACAGGAGCAACGACTATCGCTCACGGTTGTACTGGTAAAGGTAATGACCAAGTTCGTTTCGAAGTTGCCATTGCTGCCCTAGACCCAAGTCTTAAAGTAGTAGCGCCAGTACGTGAATGGAAGTGGTCTCGTGAGGAAGAAATTGAGTATGCTAAGGCTAATGGTGTTCCAGTTCCAGCAGACCTTGATAATCCTTACTCAGTCGATCAAAACCTTTGGGGACGTGCTAACGAGTGTGGTGTTCTTGAAAATCCTTGGAATCAAGCTCCAGAAGAAGCTTTTGGGATTACCAATTCACCAGAGTCTGCGCCAGATGAAGCTGAATATGTCGATGTAACCTTTAAAGAAGGGAAACCAGTTGCTCTTAACGGTAAAGAAATGAAATTGGCTGACCTTATCCAAGAAATGAATGTTATTGCTGGTAAGCATGGCGTCGGACGTATCGACCACGTTGAGAACCGTCTTGTAGGTATCAAATCTCGTGAAATTTATGAATGTCCAGGAGCTATCGCCCTTTTGACAGCTCATAAAGAAATTGAGGACTTAACTTTGGTACGTGAAGTTTCTCACTTTAAACCAATTCTTGAAAATGAATTGTCAAACCTTATCTACAATGCTTTGTGGTTTAGCCCAGCAACACAAGCTATCATTGCTTATATTAAGGAAACACAAAAAGTTGTTAATGGTATCGCTAAAGTTAAGCTTTACAAAGGGCATGCTCAAGTAGTAGCACGTCAATCAGCTAATTCATTGTATGATGAAAACTTGGCTACTTACACATCAGCTGACAGCTTTGATCAGGATGCTGCAATTGGATTTATCAAGCTTTGGGGTCTTCCAACTCAGGTTAATTCACAAGTTAACCATCCATTTGACAATTAATGACAGATTACATAAGAAAAGTAGGCTATTAGAAGAAAAACGCTTCTTATCAGATAAAAGTGGACAGAGAGCCACATCTGATACTCTTTTCTTATAACTTATATTATTATCGTTAAGGCGTTCTGAGAGGCGTCACGAGCCTAAATAAACTACGACAGAGATCTGGTTTTAGGAAAACAAGTGTCCAGAGAGACAAATTAAGCTAGACAAATACTATCTAGCTTTTTTCATTTAAGTTATTGTGACCTGAGAGGTCGTTGCTTGTTATAAGTATTAAGAAAGGATGGAAGATTATCTCAGTGTAGGGAAATCTTCAAAATAAAACTATGGCAGAAAATCATAAACTATGGGGCGGTCGGTTCGAAGCTAGTCTTGAAAAATGGGTAGAAGAATTTGGTGCTTCAATCTCATTTGACCAAAAGATGGCAGAGTTTGATTTGAAAGGGTCTATTGCCCATGTTACGATGCTCGGTGAGACAGGAATTATTACCAAAGAGGAAGCATTACAAATTAAACAGGGATTGGAAGAGCTGCTTGAGGAATATAAGGCTGGTAAACTAGAATTTGATGTTTCCAATGAAGATATTCATATGAATATGGAGAGTCTTTTAACAGCTAAAATTGGACCAGTAGCAGGAAAACTTCATACAGCACGTTCACGTAACGACCAAGTGGCAACGGATATGCACTTGTATCTGAAAGCTAAATTAGTGGAAGTTATTGAGAAGCTTGATAATTTACGTGGTACTTTAGTCAACCTAGCAGACAAACATACCTACACAATTATGCCAGGCTACACCCACTTGCAGCATGCACAACCGATTTCTTTTGGTCACCACTTGATGGCTTATTACAACATGTTTACACGTGATGCCGAACGTTTTGAATTTAATATCAAGCATACGGATATTTCTCCACTTGGAGCTGCTGCACTGGCAGGAACAACTTTCCCAATTGATCGTAATATGACATCTGACTTAATGGGCTTCGCAAATCCATATAGCAATTCCTTGGATGCTGTTTCTGATCGTGACTTTATTCTCGAATTCTTGTCAAACTCAAGTATTCTAATGATGCATATGACACGTATTTGTGAAGAAATCATTAACTGGTGTTCTAACGAGTTTAAGTTTGTGACTCTATCAGATACTTTTTCAACAGGCTCTTCCATTATGCCTCAAAAGAAAAACCCAGATATGGCAGAACTAATTCGTGGAAAATCAGGTCGTGTCTATGGCAATCTGATTGGATTATTGACTGTGATGAAGTCATTACCTTTAGCCTACAATAAAGATCTCCAAGAAGATAAAGAAGGTATGTTTGATACGGTAGAAACGATTACTGTTGCTATTGATATTCTCGCAGGTATGCTCAATACAATGACTGTTAACGACAAGCATATGGCAGAATCAACAGAGAAAGATTTTTCAAATGCTACAGAGTTGGCTGATTATCTTGCGTCTAAAGGACTTCCATTCCGTGAAGCACATGAGATTGTTGGAAAACTTGTCCTTGAGTGTACCAAAGCTGGTTATTATCTTCAGGATGTTCCTCTCGAACGTTATCAAGAAGTTTCGGATTTAATTGAAGAGGACATCTATGAGACGCTTAAATCTCATACAGCTGTTGAACGTCGTCATTCCCTTGGTGGAACTGGTTTTGACCAGGTTAAATGGCAAATCAAAGAAGCTCAAAAAGCTCTAAAAAAATAAGTCTCTAAGGCCCTAACCATAAGGTTTTGGGCTTTTTTGCTATTTATGATATAATAGTACTAATTTTGAGTTTGGAGTCGTATTTTGAAAAAATCTTATCGCGTTAAGAAAGAGAAAGACTTTAAAGCATTATTTGATGCGGGACACAGTGTTGCTAATCGAAAATTTGTTGTCTACTGTCTGGATCGTGATCTACCTCATTTTAGAGTAGGTTTGTCGGTCAGTAAGCGTCTTGGTAATGCGGTTACTCGGAATCGGGTAAAACGTCGTCTACGACATGCACTGATGGACATGTCATCTCAGTTAGAACATCAAGATTTTGTCGTTATTGCTCGTAAAGGTGTCGAAGACTTAAGTTATCAAGACATTTATAGCAATCTCGTTCATGTCTTAAAAATAGCAAAGTTATATAAGGACTAGAAAATTATTTTGCTTCTTTACATTGTAGGATAAACTAAGATCATTCCTGATTTTTGAGATAGTCTTAATGAATGGAAGCAAGCAGTTCTTTATCGTATTAAAAAGGAGTTTTTAGTGAAGAAAAAACTTAATTTATCTGTTTTAGGTGCAGGAGTTCTCTTACTTTTGTCCGCATGTGGACGAAGTGATGTTACAAGTCATTCTACAGGCCTTTGGGAACGTCTCATTTTAATGTTTGGGAAGGCTATTCAAGGGCTCTCATTCGGAGGTTCCATTGGATTAGGGATTATCATTTTCACGATCTTAATTCGTGCGGTAATGATTCCTCTTTATAATCGCCAAATTAAGTCAAGCCGTGAACTACAAGAGTTGCAGCCAGAGTTACGTCGCTTGCAGAGTGAGTATCCTGGACGCGAGAATCGTGAAGCTCTTGCTTATGCACAACAAGATCTTTATAAAGAGCATGGTGTAAATCCTTACGCAAGCTTTGTTCCTCTCTTGATTCAATTTCCTATTTTGATGGCTCTTTATGGAGCACTCACGCGAGTGCCAGAATTGCGAGAAGGAACATTCCTCTGGGTTGACCTAGGTCAGAAAGACCCTTACTTTATTCTTCCGATTTTGGCGGCTGCTTTCACCTTCCTTTCAACTTGGTTGACCAATAAGGCAGCTAAAGATCGTAGTGCAATGCTTCTTGTTATGAATATCATGCTTCCAATCTTTATTTTCTGGTTTGGAACTCAGATTTCTTCAGGGGTAGCACTTTATTGGGCGGTTTCAAACGCCTTCCAAGTTATTCAGATTTTGGTTTTTAATAATCCGTTTAAAATCATCGAAGAGCGTAATCGTTTGGAAGCGGAAGAAAAAGAACGTAAAGCTAAGATTCGTCGTGCCAAGAAAAAGGCGCATAAACGTAAATAAGGAGGCTTATTATGGTTGTCTATTCTGGACGAACAGTCGAACAAGCTATTGAAAAAGGTTTGAAAGATCTTAATTTACCCCGTATGAAGGCTCATATTAAGGTTATTTCTCGTGAGAAAAAAGGTTTTTTAGGGTTCGGAAAGAAGCCAGCTCGAGTTAGCGTTGAACCAATAAATGAAAAGATAGCTCATGAAGCAGATCAAAACACCGTTAAAGTGGCTCCTGATGCTATAAAACAATTCGACGATTCTGTCGCAAGTCCAAAAGACGAAACGATTGCTTTCAATAAAGTGACAAAACTCGTTACGGTTTCAGATAATAAGGAAATTACACAAGAAAACTTAAAGCAACCAGTGTCTACAGAGCACCTTGGTGAAGAGCTGCTAGATAATAAACAGGAGCAACCAAAGGCAACAATTATTCCTCTATCTGTTAAACGTGAGTCATCAGAAGAGGATGCTACAGAATTTATGGCAAGTTCGCTTGAACCTCAACTAGAATCAATCGCTAAAGTTCAGACTTTGGAAACTCCAGAAGGAGATTTCAGTGCTTTTGTGGCATCTGAGTTTAGTTCGGATGATTCTTCTGAAAATAATTTAGAAGATATTCAAGCAGCTGCAGATGATGTTTTATCTTATCTCGAAAAAATTATCTATGAAATGGATGTTGATGCTAGCCTAGAGGTTAGTCACAATCGTCGCAATATTATCATTCAGATTGAAACAGACCAGCCTGGTCGTGTTATCGGTTATCATGGCAAGGTTCTCAAGTCTTTACAACTTTTAGCGCAAAATTATTTGCACGATTGTCATTCTAAACGCTTTAGTGTTGTTCTTAATGTTCGTGATTATTTGGAGCAGCGCACAGAGACTTTGATTGATTTAGCAGAAAAAACAGCAGCTAAAGTAAAAGAAACAGGCCGAGAGTATGTTATGGATCCAATGACGAATAGCGAACGAAAAATTATCCATAAGGCACTTTCTCAAATTGAAGGGGTTGAAAGTCACTCGGAAGGGGACGATCCTAATCGTTACGTTGTTGTGACAAAAGTATAATTAGAATAGCGTTATTGCTTACAGAAACTAGTCTTAATTGAAGGCTAGTTTTTTTGACAATCAAAAGTAGACGGTGTATACTTTAATAAAAAGTAATCGCTGTCTACTAATATGCAAATAGGAGTCAAAATGAAACGTAATACTGCTGAATTGAAGGAAAAGTTAATCACAACTGGAATTGAGGAGATAAGAATAAGAGGGATTGATCAACTATCTATCCGAACGGTGGCTCAAAGATGCGGGATCACCCATGGAGCACCCTATAAGCACTTTGAAAATAAGGGTGTATATCTTCAGGTAGTTTTAGAGCGTTTATCCGAGATCTTTTTGAAGTATCTGACACAAGGAATAGACTCTCCTCTTGATGTAAGGGATCACTTAGTATTAATGGGGTGTAATTTTGTGGAATTTGCTCAAAAAGAAACAAACAGTTTTGAGGCCTTATTTATTAAGTTTCCTTTCAATTATATGGAACTAACCCAGAACAGTATCTCTGTTAATGCCCATTTACCAGGATTTGAGCACTTTAAGAGTGTGGTTTTGAAGCTAAAAAGTGAAATGAACATTTCTGGTAGTGAGACAGAAATATTAGTTCATATCTGGAGTTTTATTACTGGATTAGCTGTTTTGGTAAGGAGTCCTATTGGTGATAATTTCAATAGTAACACTATTAAAGAGACTGTTAGTACTATGTTAGACATCTACGTTAAAGGAGCTAAACAATGAAAACTTTAATTATCTACGCACATCCAAACGACAAGGGGTACAATGCCTCTATACTAGAGACAGTCAAGGAGAATTTATCGTCTAAACATGAGTTAAAGGTTCTAGATTTGTATAAAGAGCGGTTCGATCCTGTTTTACGCTTTGATACAACGCATAGGAGAAGAGACTTAGCGCACGATGTAGCTATGAAAGACTATCGAGATTTAATAATTTGGGCAGATCAGTTGATTTTTATTTTTCCAATTTGGTGGAGTGGAATGCCGGCTATCTTGAAAGGATTTATTGAACGCGTCTTTGTTGCTGGTTTTGCCTATGAAAATACACCCCGTGGATTGGATGGTTATCTGACTGGGAAAGCTTGGATTATTACAACCCACAATACACCGAAAATTATTCTACCTTTAGTTCAAGATTATAGCAAAGTTCTAAAATTTCAAGTCCTAAAACCTTGTGGTATTAAATCAGTCAAAGTTACCCAGGTTTCACCTGTTGAGTATATGGGTGACCATAAGCGAAAAGAGGTGCTCAAGAAAATAGCTAAAATAGCAAGAACGTTATGAGCAAGCGATGATATAGGGATAGTAATGTGGTCTACAATTATCACCAGCCTAAGGGTTTCAAAGATATAATAAAATTAATATCTAAGTAATTCTTGACAAGATTAAGCTATTGCTATAAAATAGTATGGTATGTTTAGTAACTGATCAAAAATAGCCGGCTAAACGAATACGAAAATCTATCAGGAGGTATTCAACGTGAAACGTACTTATCAACCAAGTAAAATCCGTCGTCAACGTAAACACGGATTCCGTCACCGTATGTCAACTAAAAATGGACGTCGTGTTCTTGCAGCTCGTCGTCGTAAAGGACGTAAAGTTCTTTCAGCTTAAGACATTATTGAAAGCAACAGTGCTCGAGACTGTTGTTTTTTTGTTTGCTATGAATGTTAGTGTTGATGTTTGATGCTATTCATCGAGAGTTTGAAAATATAGAGCTGACAATTCTTGTAATTTTTGATAAACTAAAGCGGTTGTGTATAATGACCACTGACTAAAAAATACTTAGGACTGTTTTTCCTAATGTAAGGAGTATAAATGACTGATTTTCCTATTAAATATCGTCTTATAAAGAAAGAAAAACACACAGGAGCACGCCTGGGGGAAATTATCACGCCTCATGGGACCTTTCCAACGCCGATGTTTATGCCTGTAGGCACCCAAGCTACAGTAAAAACGCAATCTCCTGAAGAATTAAAACAGATGGGTTCAGGGATTATTTTGGCCAATACCTATCATTTATGGCTAAGACCTGGTGATGAGCTCGTTGCTAAAGCTGGAGGACTCCATAAATTCATGAATTGGGACCAAGCGATTCTTACAGATAGCGGTGGTTTCCAAGTTTATTCATTGGCAGAAAAACGCAATATTTCTGAAGAAGGTGTAACATTTAAAAATCACCTTAATGGAAGTAAGATGTTTTTATCTCCTGAAAAAGCGATCTCGATTCAGAACAATCTCGGTTCAGATATTATGATGAGCTTTGACGAATGTCCTCAATTTTACCAACCATACGATTATGTGAAAAATTCTATTGAACGGACAAGTCGTTGGGCAGAACGAGGGCTAAAAGCACACCGTCGCCCACATGATCAAGGCCTATTTGGAATTGTGCAGGGAGCAGGTTTTGAAGACCTTCGTAGACAATCTGCACAGGATTTGGTTTCTATGGATTTTCCAGGTTATTCAATTGGAGGTCTTGCGGTTGGAGAAACTCATGAAGAGATGAATGCGGTTCTAGACTTTACTGTACCTTTGCTTCCTGAGAATAAACCACGTTATCTTATGGGTGTAGGAGCACCAGATAGTTTAATTGATGGTGTTATCCGTGGCGTTGATATGTATGATTGTGTTCTTCCAACTCGAATTGCTCGAAACGGAACTTGTATGACGAGTCAAGGGCGTCTCGTGGTTAAAAATGCGGCGTATGCAGAAGATTTTAGCCCTATAGATCCTGAGTGTGATTGTTATACATGTAAGAATTACACACGTGCTTATGTGAGACATTTGTTGAAAGCAGATGAAACGTTTGGAATTCGCCTGACAAGTTACCATAATCTCTACTTCTTGGTAAATTTAATGGCCAAGGTACGACAAGCTATTATAGATGACAATTTACTTGAGTTTCGCCAAGATTTCATTGAAAAATATGGTTATAATGCAAGTAAAAGAAATTTTTAAATAATTTATTTAGCAGTACATGATTGTACTGCTTTATTTTTTTCAAAAACCCTATTGACAAGAACTAAATTGGGTGTTAGAATATAAAAGTTGTCTTAACAGACTTGCCACAAACTTGAAAAGGTTCCAAAACTTTAAAAAAGTTATTGACAAGATAA
>NZ_JACLQJ010000011.1:0-90213 GCF_016648665.1 Streptococcus sp. 23.2 | reverse complement strand
CGAACACAGAAGTTAAGCCCTAGTACGCCTGATGTAGTTGGGGGTTGCCCCCTGTTAGATACGGTAGTCGCTTAGCGCAAAGGGAGTTTAGCTCAGCTGGGAGAGCATCTGCCTTACAAGCAGAGGGTCAGCGGTTCGATCCCGTTAACTCCCATAGGTCCCGTGGTGTAGCGGTTATCACGTCGCCCTGTCACGGCGAAGATCGCGGGTTCGATTCCCGTCGGGACCGTTCAAGTAGAAATATTTGAGACTCGTTAGCTCAGTTGGTAGAGCAATTGACTTTTAATCAATGGGTCACTGGTTCGAGCCCAGTACGGGTCATATATGCGGGTGTGGCGGAATTGGCAGACGCACCAGATTTAGGATCTGGCGCTTAACGGCGTGGGGGTTCAAGTCCCTTCACCCGCATTAGAAAAGTTAGCCGGCTTAGCTCAGTTGGTAGAGCATCTGATTTGTAATCAGAGGGTCGCGTGTTCAAGTCATGTAGCCGGCATAAAGATGGTCCGTTGGTCAAGGGGTTAAGACACCGCCTTTTCACGGCGGTAACACGGGTTCGAATCCCGTACGGACTATATTTCGAGTAACTTAGGTTACTCTTTTTATTTTGTTTCTTTTTTTTATATGTTATAATAACTTATAATACTATTTTTGAGGTGAATTTATGTCTAAAGTTTTTGTTTTTGGTCATCAAAACCCTGATTCTGATGCGATTGGGTCTTCTTATGGATACGCTTATTTGAAACGTCAACTTGGCGTTGATGCTGAAGCCGTTGCTTTAGGTACTCCTAACGAAGAAACTGCTTTCGTTCTTGATTATTTTGGTGTTGAGGCACCACGAGTTGTTGAATCAGCTTTGTCAGAGGGAGTTAAGCAAGTAATTCTTACAGACCATAATGAGTTTCAACAATCTATTTCAGATATTAAGGATGTTGAGGTCATTGAGGTAGTAGACCATCACCGTGTGGCTAACTTTGAAACCGCTAATCCATTAATGATGCGATTGGAGCCTGTTGGATCAGCTTCTTCAATTGTTTATCGTATGTTCAAAGAAAACAATGTTGAAGTTCCTAAGGAAGTGGCTGGTTTGCTTTTGTCAGGTTTGATTTCGGATACTCTTCTCCTTAAATCTCCAACTACACATGCTTCAGATCCTGCAGTTGCAGCTGAACTTGCAGAAATTGCTGGAGTTAATTTGGAAGAATATGGACTTGCTATGCTTAAAGCTGGTACTAATCTTTCTTCTAAATCTGCTGAAGAACTTATTGATATTGATGCCAAAACTTTTGAATTGAATGGCAATCAAGTTCGTGTTGCACAAGTTAATACAGTTGATATTTCCGATGTTCTTTCTCGTCAAGAGGAAATCGAAGAAGCTATTAATAACTCAATTAAAAGCAATGGATACTCTGACTTTGTCTTAATGATTACTGATATCCTTAATTCAAATTCAGAAATTCTTGCACTTGGTTCAAATACTGATAATGTTGAAAAAGCCTTTGATTTTGTTTTAGAAAATAATCATGCTTTCCTTGAAGGTGCCGTTTCTCGTAAGAAACAAGTAGTACCACAGTTGACTGAAAGCTTTAATGCATAAAATTAGGCCGTCAGGCCTTTTTTTAGTGGTCTGATTAATGGTATAATACTTCTTATGATAATACAATTTAACCCAAACAAACTATGTAAGCAAGCTTTTTTTATGGAAATAGTGAATTATCTATATCTTAATCAGCCTGTGACCCTGAGAGCAATAAAAAGGGAGTTTCCTTTTCAAAAGAATATAGATAAATTAATTGAGGAGTTTGTAAAAGCAGGCTATATTGAACGATTTGAGAAACGTTACCGTTTATTAATTAGTCTTGTGTCGGATTCTTCTAAAATTGACTTAGACCAGCATTTTTTTATTAATGATGATTCTTCTTGTTATTTAGAACTATTAAATCGTAGTTTTGTTACTGAGATATCTAATTCTACTAATGATGTTGTTATTATCGAACAAACGGGTATCACGAGAGACGAACTTACGATTTCAAATTATTTCTATAAATTAAGAGAAAATCTACCATTATCTGAAGAGCAGAATAGATTATATGACAAATTAGGGGATGTTAATCCTGAATACTTTTTGAAACATGTAACGACTTTTCTATTAAAATACATAAGGAAGGAGTATGTACTTCAAAAGAGGAGGAATATTTTTGTTGATGCTTTAGAATTATTAGGGTATCTTATTCAAGTAGAAGAAGGTCGTTATCTTTTGAATATGGACTTAGATTCCGAAGCATTAGTTTTTAGTGCAAAAAAAGACTAGTATTATTACTAGTCTTTTTTATGACAACTTTAACGATTCCTTAGTTCAAGATAACGTTTGTACCAGATGTTAACATAAGATTGTGAAAATGGCCCCTTACCATTGTTAATCCAATCTACCAAGATTTTAACATGTTCCTTTAAGATATAGTCAATATCAGGAGAGTAATGCATTTCTTTTTTATGTGTTTCATACTCATCTACATCTAGCAATTTTTTTTCACCATCAGCGAAGACCTTGACATCTAGGTCGTAGTCAATATATTTTAGTGCTTCTTGGTCCAAAATATATGGACTAGCTAAATTGCAGTAGTAGGAAATGCCGTTATCCCTAATCATGGCTATAATATTAAACCAGTATTTTTTGTGGAAATAAACAATAGCAGGTTCACGTGTTACCCATCGTCTTCCGTCTGCTTCAGTAACGAGGGTGTGGTCGTTAACGCCAATAACAGCATTCTCAGTTGTCTTTAGTACCATAGTATCGCGCCAAGTACGGTGCAAACTACCATCATGCTTATAACTTTGAATTGTGATAAAGTCGCCTTCTTTTGGTAATTTCATGGCGTCCTCTTTCTACAATAAGGGTTATCCCCTTTATTGTATCATAATTTTTTGAAAAGAGGGGGAATACCTATAAATATTCTCTTAGAGCGGATGCTATGGCATCAAAGTCATAACCTTTTCGGGCTAAAGATTGTGTCAAGCGTTGCTTAAGCTCATAACCGTCGTATTTTTTACTAAATTTTTGATATTGCTTATCAATTTCTTTATAAAGTAGAGCTTGCTCATTTTCTTCATCTGCTTCAAGTTCTAGATGATCGATTGCTAGTTTACTTTCTTGGAATGAAAAACCTTTATTGATAAGGCTTTGAGTTAATTTATCTTTTAGAGCTTTAGATGGTAGTTTTCCCTGATATTTTCGTAACAGTTTTGAGGCTACTTTAATGGCTATTTCTGAGAAATCAAATTGGCTTAAAACATCGTCAATGATTTGTTTGTTACAACCTTTTTGAAGCCATTTTTGCTTCAGCACATAGGCCCCTTTATCGCCTGAATTCAGATTTTGTTGAGCTAGACTTTCTAGGAGTTTGTAATCATCAATCCAATGATTCTTTTTTAGATTATCAATAATTTTGGGAATTATATGAGGGTTTATTTCATGTTTAAAAAGGTAATCTTTTACTTCTTTCTCAGTACGTTGTTTAAATGAAATAAAATAGAGAGCTAGGTTTTTACCATGCGAGAACTGAGCAAAGGATTTAATATCCTCTAGTTGATCTTTGTCCAGTATCATTTCTTTAGTCAACATGTATTTAACGATGGTATCTTCTGTAACGTAGAGACTCTCTTTTTTGTCTATCTCAAGGAGATAAAGTCTCTTTTTCTTCTCGATTTTTGTGATTTTCATAGTTATTATTATATCAAAATGTTAGAATGGTAGTATGAATTTACAAGTGAAACAGCGTATCCCGCTTAAGATAAAACGCATGGGAATCAATGGCGAAGGCATTGGTTTTTATAAGAAAACTCTAGTTTTTGTACCAGGGGCTTTGAAGGGTGAAGAGGTGTTCTGTCAGATTGTTTCTGTTAAGAGAAACTTTGTTCAGGCGAAATTATTAAAGATCAATAAACCTTCTAAGTTTCGTGTCGAACCTGCATGTAATATTTATGAAGACTGTGGTGGTTGCCAGTTAATGCATCTTCGTTATGATAAGCAATTAGAGTTTAAAACTGACTTGTTAGGACAAGCCTTGAAGAAGTTTAAACCGGCTAATTTTGAGTCATATGACATTCGTCCAACAATAGGGATGAAGCAACCACAACATTACCGAGCTAAACTACAATTTCAAACCCGTTCTTTTGGTGGCTCAGTTAAGGCTGGCTTATTTGCGGAAGGGAGTCATCGCCTCATTAATATTGATGATTGCCTAGTTCAGGATGAGCTAACTCAAGCCATTATGAATAAGGTGACAAATTTGTTAGATAAATACAAGTTACCAATTTATAATGAGCGCAAAATTGCTGGAATTCGTACTGTTATGATACGACGTGCTTTGGGTTCAAATCAGGTCCAGTTAATTTTTGTAACCTCTAAATCAGTTTCTTTCACAAAATTAGTTAAGGAATTGACGGAAAGTTTTCCAGAAATCGTAACAATCGCTGTCAATTATAACTATTCGAAATCTAGTGAAATTTATGGACAGGATACTGAGATTATTTGGGGACAAGACACGATTCAAGAAGAGGTACTGGACTATAACTTCGCTCTCTCTCCTCGTGCATTTTACCAGTTGAATCCTCAACAAACAGAGGTACTCTATGGTCAGGCTGTTGAAGCTTTGGATGTGGATAAGGCTGAACATCTTATTGATGCTTATTGTGGGGTTGGTACTATTGGACTTGCTTTTGCAAATAAGGTAAAGAGTATTCGAGGTATGGATATTATTCCTGAGGCTATTGAGGATGCTAGGAAGAATGCCAAATCACTTGGACTGGAAAATGCTCACTATGAGGTGGGTAAAGCAGAAGATATCATTCCACGTTGGTACAAGGAAGGGTATCGAGCAGATGCTCTTATTGTGGATCCCCCTAGAACTGGTTTAGATGATAAGCTACTTAAAACGATACTGGACTACACTCCTGAAAAAATGGTATATGTTTCATGTAATGTATCCACTTTGGCTAGAGACCTAGTTTCTTTGGCTAAAGTATATGATGTTAATTATATCCAGTCAGTAGATATGTTTCCTCATACGGCTCGAACAGAAGCAGTTGTGAAGCTAACTAAGAAAATGTGATAAAACCTAACATAAAAAACAAGAAATTTTCAAAATTGTTGGAAAATTTCTTTATTTTTCTGAAAAATAGGAGTATAATAGGCTTATCGATTTTTTAAAGGAGGAGCGTATGAAAAAGAGCTTCATTCATCAACAAGAGGAAATTTCTTTTGTGAAGAATACTTTTACACAGTATTTGATTGATAAACTTGACGTCGTTGAAGTGCAAGGGCCTATTTTGAGTAAGGTCGGGGATGGTATGCAGGATAATTTGAGCGGTATTGAGAATCCTGTAACTGTTAATGTGCTTCAGATTCCTGACGCAACATACGAAGTTGTTCACTCATTAGCAAAATGGAAACGCCATACTTTGGCTCGTTTTGGTTTCAATGAAGGTGAAGGGCTCGTGGTTAATATGAAGGCTCTTCGTCCAGATGAAGATTCATTGGATGCAACGCACTCTGTTTACGTTGACCAATGGGACTGGGAAAAAGTTATTCCTGACGGACATCGTAATATCGCTTATTTGAAAGAAACTGTTGAAACCATTTATAAGGTTATTCGTTTGACTGAGCTAGCAGTTGAAGCACGTTACGATATTGAAGCAATTTTACCTAAGAAAATTACCTTCATCCATTCAGAAGAGCTTGTTGAGAAGTACCCTGATTTGACACCAAAAGAGCGTGAAGATGCTATTACCAAGGAATATGGTGCTGTATTCTTGATTGGTATCGGTGGTGTTCTTCCTGATGGAAAACCACATGATGGCCGTGCACCTGACTATGATGACTGGACAACTGAGTCTGAGAATGGTTACCATGGTTTGAATGGAGATATCTTGGTTTGGAACGAACAATTAGGACATGCTTTTGAATTGTCATCAATGGGTATTCGTGTTGATGAAGATGCCCTTAAACGTCAGGTTGAAATTACTGGCGACCAAGATCGTTTGAAATTGGATTGGCACCAAGCCTTGTTACATGGCCTTTTCCCACTAACAATTGGTGGAGGTATTGGTCAATCACGTATGGCTATGTTCTTGCTTCGTAAGAAACATATTGGTGAGGTTCAAACTTCAGTTTGGCCAGATGCCGTTCGTGAAACTTACGAAAACATCTTGTAAAAAAAAGCACTAACGAAAGTTAGTGTTTTTTGGTTTGCAATAGCTATGCATAATTGATTAATGAATAGGCTATTGGAGTAGATATGATAAGAGCTGGCTTAGTTTTTCTCATAAAGAAAAACCTTTCCCCTGAAGGAGATAGGTTTTTAGATTAGTCGTCACTACGGAAAAAGGCATCATAAAGAGCTCTGACGGCTGCTTTTTCTTGCTCAGTTTCAATTACGAACATAACAGAAACCTCACTAGAACCTTGAGAAATCATTTCTAGGTTAATATGTTTTTCAGAGAGCGCTTTAGCTGCTGTCGCTGTAACACCGATGTGGTCTTTCATATTTTCACCAACAATCATGAGAATTGAAAGGCCATGTTCAATTTCAACTTCATCAACACCGAGTTCACGAGTCAAGTATGAAAGGATTTCTTGTTCTTTGATTGGGGTAAGTTCACGTTCTCGAATAATGATTGAAAGATCATCGATTCCAGAAGGCATGTGTTCCCAACGGATGTTTAAATCTTCCAAGATTTGAAGAACCTTACGTCCAAAACCGACCTCACGGTTCATAAGGTATTTGCTCATATTAATACTTACAAATTTGTCATCACTAGCAATACCAACGACAGGAACTGTTGCACCCTTGTGCTCAAGAATAATACGAGTACCAGGATGAGATGGGTTATTTGTGTTTTTAATAACGAGCGGAATCTTACCACGGTAGGCAGGGAGGAGGGCTTCATCATGAAGTACAGAGAAGCCAGCATAAGCCAATTCACGCATTTCTTTGTAAGTCAACTCTGGAATTGAATGTGGTTCATGGACAACCCCAGGATGGGCTGCGAAAATACCATCTACATCCGTAAAGTTTTCGTATAAATCAGCTTTCACACCCGCTGCAACGATAGATCCTGTGATATCAGAGCCACCACGTGAGAAAGTACAAATTTGATTATCAGGGGTAACACCAAAGAAACCAGGGATAACAAGAACCTCATCTGATTCACGAAGCTCTTCCAATTTGTCATAGGCTCCTGGAAGGATACGAGCATTTCCAGGTTCGCTTGAGACAAAAATGCCAGCTTGGCGAGGGTGAACGTAACGTGCTTCAATACCGTTATTACGGAAATACTCAGCAATCAGTTTTGCGTTATTGTCCTCACCAGCGGCTAGAAATGTATCGTAGAGGAATTCGTTATCCTCGATAGGGAGGGTTGCTAAATCATTGATAGATTTGGCTATTTTAGCCATTTCTGTTGATTTAAAACCTAGTTCATCAACCATAGCCTGGTAGCGGTTAATAATCCATTCTTGGTCAGCCTTGACATCAGCACCTTTTGTATAGTGTTTATAGTATTTAATCAAGGCATCCGTAACTTTGGTATCTTCATCGTTACGTTTACCTGGGGCAGAGACAACGACAAAGCGACGTTCAGGATCAGATTTTACAATGTTTAAGACTTTTTCTAATTGTGTGGCTGAAGCAAGTGAGCTCCCACCGAATTTGATGACTTTCATAGTTACTCCAAAAATTTTAAATTACTCTACAATTATAGCAAAATTCTGACAATTTGTCACATTGTTTTTAAAAGCAAGTAAGATTTAGTCTGATTATGGTACAATAAGGAAAGAAAAGGAGGATATCCCGTGGTAGAGGCAATTATTTTTGATATGGATGGTGTCCTTTTTGACACTGAAAAATATTATTATGATCGACGTGCAAATTTCTTAGCTCAAAAGGGAATTTCAATAGACCATTTACCCCCGTCTTTCTTTATAGGTGGAAATACCAAGCAAGTTTGGGAAAATATTCTCAGAGATGACTATGATAACTGGGATGTGCCAACTTTACAAGAAGAGTACAATGCCTATAAACAAGACAACCCCTTACCCTATAAAGAATTAATCTTTCCTGATGTTTTCAAGGTCTTGAATGAAGTGAATTCTCGAGGGTTGAAAATAGGTTTAGCTTCTAGCTCAGTAAAGGCAGATATCCTTAGAGCTTTGGAGGAAAATCATTTGAACGGTTTCTTTGATGTGGTTCTCTCAGGAGAGGAATTTAAAGAGAGTAAACCCAATCCAGAGATTTATCTGACAGCATTACAGCATTTGAACGTGGAAGCAAATCAGGCGCTGATTATCGAAGATAGCGAAAAGGGGATTGCTGCTGGAGTCGCTGCAGGTGTTGAGGTTTGGGCCATTAAAGATAATCGTTTTGGCATGGATCAAAGTGCAGCCAAAGGCTTGTTGGATAACCTTATAGATGTTTTAGATTTATTAAAATAGAAGAGACACCGAGTTGTAGAACTCGGTGTTTTGATGTATCAAATTAAAAAACTCTAAGTTTTTGTTGACCTTTAGATGGACTATGGTATACTAGAAATTAACGATGAATGATTTGATAATCAAATTATCTATTCATCAAATAAAATTGTGATAAAAATATAAAGAACATACGGTTTTCATATAGGAACTAGTTATCGGAGGAATGCAAAAAATGGCTTACGAAACAATTCTTTATAGTGTTGAAGATGGAGTAGCAACTTTAACGCTTAATCGTCCAGAAGTGCAAAATGGATTTAATATTCCAGTTTGTGATGAGATTATGGCTGCAATTGAGCAAGCTAAACAAGATGCGTCAGTAAAATTCTTGGTAATCAATGCTAATGGAAAAGTCTTTTCTGTTGGCGGTGACCTTGATCAAATGCAAAAAGCGGTTGCTGTAGATGATGTACAGTCTTTGGTTCGTATTGCTGAGCAGGTAAATGAAATTTCTTTTGCTCTTAAAAAATTGCCTAAGCCAGTCATCATGGTAGTTGATGGACCATGTGCAGGTGCTGCAGCTAACTTAGCTGTTGCAGCAGACTTTACGATTGCATCTGATAAAGCTAAATTCATCCAAGCTTTTGTAGGTGTTGGTTTGGCACCTGACGCTGGAGGTCTCTACCTTTTGACACGTTCAATCGGTATTAACCGTGCGACTCAAATTACCATGACAGGAGAGCCAGTATCAGCTGAAAAAGCCTTGGACTGGGGAATTGCCTACAAAGTTGTTGAGTCAGAAAAACTTGAAAAAACTGTGAGTCAATTGATTAAAAAATTGAACCGCTCTTCAGTGAATTCCTTTAAAGCCATTAAAGAAATGGTTTGGGAATCTGAATTTGCGGGATGGGAAAATTACGCTAAGTTGGAACTTGACTTGCAAAAATCTCTTGCTTTCACAGAAGACTTCAAAGAAGGGGTACGTGCTTATAGTGAGCGTCGTCGACCTAAATTCCAAGGGAAATAGCCACATTTTCTAAAAGAAAAACTAAAGTTTTTTAATCGGGCTTGCGAAATTAGTTTGAGTCTGATATAATTTGAAAGTCAAAGTTTTATTGAAAGGAGTCTGGTGTGAATTACGACAAAATTGATGGCTATCTTGTTGATATTTTTAATAACGTAGTTATTATCGAAGAAGCAAGTTTAAAGAATTCAAAGTTTAACGATGTTTCCCTCAAGGAAATGCATACCATTGATGTGATCGGTACACATCCAGATACGACACCAAGTGCAGTAGCTAAAGAACTCATGCTAACTCTTGGTACTGTAACAACATCTCTCAATAAACTTGAAAAGAAAGGTTATATTGTCCGTACGCGTTCATCAGTTGACCGTCGTGTGGTCCATCTTTCGCTCTCTAAAAAGGGTCGTTTGGTATATCGTCTTCACCGTCGTTTTCATAAATCAATGGTGATGAGGATTACAGAAGGCTTTAACGACGAGGAATTGAAGGTTATGAGCAAGGGATTGGAAAATCTCCACGCATTTCTTGAGGAGTTGAAATAATGGCATTTGCAAAAATTAGTCAGGTTGCCCATTATGCACCTGCTCAGGTCGTGACTAATGATGACCTATCAAAAATCATGGATACTAGCGATGAGTGGATTCGCTCACGTACCGGTATTCAGGAACGTCGCATCTCATTGAATGAGAATACGAGTGATTTAGCTACCAATGTTGCTTATCAGCTATTAGAAAAATCAGGATTAGCTCCTGAGGAACTAGACTTTGTTTTAGTTGCAACGATTTCTCCTGATAGTTCTATGCCGTCAGTAGCGGCTCGAGTTCAAGGAGCAATTGGTGCAGTCAACGCCTTTGCTTTTGATATTACTGCGGCATGTAGTGGGTTTATCTTTGCTTTAGCAACCGCAGAAAAATTGATAAAGTCAGGCGCATACAAAAAAGGTTTAGTCATTGGTTCTGAAGTTCTTTCAAAAACTTTAGACTGGTCTGACCGTACAACAGCTGTCCTCTTTGGAGATGGTGCTGGCGGAGTCCTCTTGGAAGAAACTGAAGAAGAACATTTCTTCGGAGAATCTTTAAATACCGATGGTAGCAAGGGTGGTCTTGAGTCAGGAGCTTCTGCAGTTATCTCGCCTTATTCAGATGAGTCTGATCAGCCTAATCCCTATATGCAAATGGATGGGAAAGCAATCTTTGATTTTGCCGTTAAGACGGTTTCAAAGAGTATTAAGGCCTTGGTTGAAGAAAAAGGTGAGCCTGATTACTTCCTTCTTCATCAAGCTAATATTCGTATTTTGGATATTATGGCTAAGAAAATCGATGTCAGTCGTGATAAATTCTTGGCAAACATGATGTCTTATGGTAATACCAGTGCGGCAAGTATCCCAATTCTGCTTTCTGAAAACGTGGCGAATGGGACCTTAAAATTAGACAGCGGTCAAACAATTCTCTTATCAGGTTTTGGTGGGGGTTTGACATGGGGCAGTCTTATTGTTAAAATCTAGTTATATAAATTATGCACCAGCATAGATTATAAGAAATATATTTATCTTAAAGGAGAAATTAAAATGGCAGTATTTGAAAAAGTACAAGAAATCATCGTTGAAGAACTTGGGAAAGATGCAGAAGAAGTAAAAGTAGAAACTACTTTTGACGAACTTGACGCTGACTCACTTGACGTGTTCCAAGTTATCTCAGAAATCGAAGATGAGTTCGATATCCAAATCGAAACTGAAGAAGGTCTTAACACTGTTGGTGACCTTGTTGCTTACGTAGAAGAAAAAACTAAATAAGCAGGGCATAGAGAATATTCTTATTTGGGATATTCTCCTTTGTTTATACAATTACTTTGATTATTAAACTATTTATTTGATTAGAAAATCGAAAAAAGGTGCAAAATGAAATCTCGTATTACAGAACTGTTAGGAATTAAATATCCAATCTTCCAAGGTGGTATGGCCTGGGTTGCTGATGGCGACTTGGCAGGAGCCGTTTCAAATGCTGGTGGACTCGGAATAATTGGTGGTGGTAATGCCCCTAAAGAAGTGGTAAAAGCTAATATTGATAGAGTAAAACAAATCACTGATAAACCATTCGGTGTTAATATCATGCTTTTGTCACCATTTGCAGATGACATCGTCGACCTCGTTATCGAAGAGGGCGTTAAGGTTGTTACAACAGGAGCCGGAAACCCAGGTAAATATATGGAACGTTTCCACGAAGCTGGAATTACAGTAATCCCAGTTATTCCATCGGTAGCACTTGCTAAACGTATGGAAAAACTTGGAGCAGATGCTGTTGTTGCAGAAGGTATGGAAGCTGGTGGTCACATCGGTAAATTGACAACTATGGCACTTGTTCGCCAAGTTGCTGATGCGGTATCTATCCCAGTTATTGGAGCTGGTGGTGTTGCTGATGGACGTGGTATGGCTGCTGTTCTTATGCTTGGAGCAGATGCTGTTCAGGTTGGTACGCGTTTCGCTGTTGCTAAAGAATCTAATGCACACCAAAATTTCAAAGATAAGATTTTGAAGGCTAAAGATATTGATACTGTTATTTCAGCCTCAGTTGTTGGACACCCTGTTCGTGCGATTAAGAATAAATTGGCTACTGAATATAACCAAGCTGAAAAAGATTTCTTGGCTGGTAAGAAGACTCAAGAGGAAATTGAAGAGCTTGGTGCAGGTGCCCTTCGTAACGCGGTTGTTGATGGAGATGTGGAATATGGTTCAGTTATGGCTGGACAAATTGCAGGTCTTGTTCGTAAAGAAGAAACATGTGCAGAAATCTTGGAAGACCTATACACAGGTGCTGCCAAGGTGATTAAAGAAGAAGCTGCTCGTTGGGCAGATGTAAACGTCTAAAAACGTAGAAAGGATTAGGATAGTGACAAAACGTGCGTTCTTATTTGCTGGTCAAGGGGCTCAGAAATTGGGCATGGCGAGCGATTTGTATGCGACTTATCCCGTTGTCAAAGAGACATTTGATACGGCAAGTCGTATTCTAGGTTATGATTTGCGTGAATTGATTGATTCTAACGAAGAAAAACTTAATCAGACACGCTATACTCAACCAGCTATTTTGACAACGTCAGTAGCCATTTATCGCCTTTTGGCAGAAAATGGTATCACTCCTGATATTGTTGCCGGTCTCTCTTTGGGTGAATATTCTGCCCTAGTTGCGGCTGGAGCACTCTCATTTGAGGATGCGGTAGCCTTGGTTGCTAAACGTGGAGAATTCATGGAAACAGCTGCTCCTGCTGGAAGTGGGAAAATGGTTGCTGTCATGAATACAGATCCAAGTTTGATTGAAGAAATCTGTCAAAAAGCATCTGAAAAGGGTGTAGTAACGCCTGCTAACTATAATACTCCAGCACAAATTGTTATTGGTGGTGAAGTTGAGGCTGTTGATTATGCTGTGGAATTGCTTAAAGAAGCTGGTGCTAAACGTCTGATTCCTCTTAATGTTTCAGGGCCGTTCCATACAGCTTTACTTGAATCAGCTAGTCAAAAATTGGCAGCAGAACTTGAGAAAGTGTCATTCAAGGACTTTACGCTTCCTTTAGTAGGTAATACTGAGGCTCAAATCATGAAGTCAGAAGACGTCAAAGCACTTTTGGCTCGTCAGGTGATGGAACCTGTACGTTTTTATGATTCGATTGCCACTATCCAAGAATTTGGTGTAGATGAAGTAATTGAGATTGGTCCAGGAAAAGTCTTGTCAGGCTTCTTGAAGAAAATTGATAAAACCTTACCAACTCATAATGTTGAAGATCAAGCTAGTCTTGATGCCCTTCTTAATGCTTAAAACGAGGTAAACATGGAACTTAAGAATAAAAATGTTTTTGTAACAGGTTCAACACGTGGAATTGGATTAGCTGTGGCACACAAATTTGCTAGTCTTGGTGCCAATGTTGTTTTAAATGGACGTTCTGAAATCTCTGAGGACTTGCTTGCACAGTTTGCAGATTATGGTGTAACTGTTGTAGGTATCTCAGGTGATATTTCTAACGGTGAAGATGCTAAACGTATGGTAGCTGAAGCTATTGAAAAGCTTGGTAGTGTTGATGTTCTAGTTAATAATGCTGGGATCACTAACGATAAGTTGATGTTGAAGATGAGTGAAGAAGATTTTGAACGTGTCTTGAAAATCAACTTGACTGGTGCTTTCAATATGACACAGGCTGTCTTAAAACCAATGTCTAAGGCTCGTCAAGGTGCCATCATCAATATGTCATCTGTTGTAGGTCTCATGGGGAATATTGGTCAAGCTAACTATGCGGCTTCAAAAGCTGGTTTGATTGGTTTTACAAAATCAGTGGCACGTGAAGTTGCGGCTCGTGGTGTCCGTGTCAACGCTATTGCTCCTGGTTTCATTGAATCAGATATGACTGACGCTATTCCAGAGAAAATGAAAGATGCTATGATTGCTCAAGTGCCAATGAAACGTATTGGTCAAGCAGAAGAAGTGGCTGAAGTTGCAGTATTCTTGGCTAGTCAAGAATATCTCACAGGTCAAACCATCGCTATTGATGGTGGTATGACCATGCAATAATTGAATGTCAATATAAAAAATCATTTACTAGAATATCCATCCGACAAAAGGAGAATATATATGTCTACAAATCGTGTTGTTGTTACAGGTTACGGCGTAACCTCACCAATCGGTAATACACCAGAAGAATTTTGGAACAGTCTTCATGACGGTAAAATTGGTATCAAACCAATTACGAAGTTCGATGCTTCTGAAATTCCAGTCTTTAACGCAGGTGAAATCCAAGATTTCCCGTTCGATAAGTACTTTGTGAAAAAAGATACTAACCGTATGGACACTTACTCACTTTATGCGATTTATGCTGCTATGGAAGCTCTTGAAAATTCAGGACTTAACATGGAAGAAGAAGATCGTGATCGTGTTGGTGTCATCGTGTCATCTGGTATCGGTGGTCTTCAAGAACTTGAAGATCAAATCATTCGTATGCACGAACGTGGGATGAAACGTATCAAACCAATGTTTATCCCTAAAGCACTTTCAAACATGGGTGCTGGTAATATTGCTCTTAAAATTGGTGCTCAAGGGGTATGTAAATCAGTGACGACTGCTTGTGCCTCTGCCAATGATGCAATCGGTGAAGCCTTCCGTGAAATTAAATTCGGTTTGCATGATGTTGTCTTGGCTGGTGGTGCTGAAGCTTCAATCACTAAGATTGGTATTGGTGGTTTCAATGCTCTTACAGCACTTTCAACAACAGAGGATCCAGAACGTTCATCAATTCCATTTGATAAAGACCGTAATGGTTTTGTTATGGGTGAAGGTGCAGGGGTTCTCGTTATCGAAAGCTTGGAACATGCCCAAAAACGTGGTGCTAACATCTTGGCTGAGATTGTTGGTTACGGATCAAACTGTGATGCCTACCACATGACAACACCAACTCCAGACGGTTCAGGTGCTGCTAAAGCAATTAAATTGGCTATCAATGAAGCTGGTATCAAACCTGAAGATGTTGATTATGTCAATGCTCACGGGACATCAACACCTGCTAATGAAAAGGGTGAAAGTGGTGCCATTGTTTCTGTACTTGGTAAAGATGTTCCAGTTTCATCTACTAAATCATTTACAGGTCACTTGCTAGGTGCTGCTGGTGCAGTTGAGGCTATTGCAACAATCGAAGCGATTCGTCATAGCTATGTACCGAAAACTGCTGGTACAAAAGAATTGTCTGACTACATCGAAGCTAATGTTGTTTATGGTGAAGGTCAAGAAGCTGATATTGAGTATGCAATTTCAAATACCTTCGGTTTTGGTGGACACAATGCTGTTCTTGCCTTTAAACGTTGGGAGGCTTAATTCATGAATATTTCTGAAATCAAAGATTTATTGGCTCAATTTGATGCTTCAACTTTACGTGAATTTTCATACAAAAATAATGGTGAAGAATTGAACTTGAGCAAAAATCAAACAAGTTCAGTAACAGCTGCCCCAGTAGCTCCTACAGTTGAAGTAGTTGCGCCAGCTCCTCAAGCTCCAGTTGCTCCAGTAGCAGCACCTGCCGCTGTTGAAACTCCAGCAACACCAGTTGAAGAAGCTTCTGCTCCTGCTCAAGCTGCTGAAGGTGAAGTGGTTGAAAGTCCACTTGTTGGTGTGGCTTACTTGTCTCCGTCACCTGAAAAACCAGCCTTTGTTTCTGTTGGTGATACTGTTAAGAAAGGTCAAACGCTTCTTATCGTTGAAGCAATGAAGGTGATGAATGAAGTGCCAGCACCTAAAGATGGTGTTATTACTGAAATCTTGGTAGCGAATGAAGAAGTTGTTGACTACGGAAAAGGATTGGTACGCATCAAATGACAATTGATATTAATGCTATTCGTGAAGCTTTACCACACCGTTATCCAATGCTTTTGGTTGACCGTGTGCTAGAAGTTTCAGAAGACGAAATCACAGCTATTAAAAATGTAACGATCAATGAACCTTTCTTTAATGGACATTTTCCTCAATACCCAGTTATGCCTGGTGTTCTTATCATGGAAGCTCTTGCGCAAACAGCTGGTGTTCTTGAATTGTCTAAACCTGAAAACAAGGGCAAATTAGTCTTTTATGCAGGTATGGATAAGGTTAAATTTAAAAAACAAGTGGTTCCTGGTGACCAACTTGTTATGACAGCTAAGTTTGTTAAACGTCGTGGAACAATTGCTGTTGTTGAAGCTAAGGCTGAAGTCGATGGTAAACTTGCTGCATCAGGTACTTTGACTTTTGCTATTGGAAGCTAATGTTTTGTGAAAATCCTTCTGGCGACAGTCGGAAAGGATTTTTCTTTAGACATTGGTCTATCACATAGAAAGGAAATCAACACAGACTATCAAAAAATGTCTGATGTTATCTTGTTTTATGTTTAAAAAATTATTGATTGCCAATCGTGGTGAAATTGCAGTGCGTATTATCCGTGCAGCGCGTGAATTGGGTATCCAAACGGTTGCTATTTATTCTGAAGCGGATAAGGATTCTCTACATACTATGCTCGCTGATGAAGCTATTTGTATCGGGCCTGCAAAATCAACTGATTCTTATTTGAATATGAATCGTGTCCTATCAGCTGCTATTGTGACTGAGGCTCAAGCTATTCATCCAGGGTTTGGTTTCTTGAGTGAAAACTCTAAATTTGCCACTCTCTGTGAAGAAATGAACATCAAGTTTATTGGTCCTTCAGGCGAAGTCATGGACAAGATGGGTGATAAAATCAATGCCCGTGCTGAAATGATTAAGGCTAATGTCCCTGTAATTCCTGGTTCAGATGGTGAAGTCTTTACAGCTGAGGAGGCTTTAGAGGTTGCCAACAGTCTTGGTTACCCAGTAATGCTTAAGGCTTCTGCTGGTGGTGGCGGTAAGGGGATTCGTAAGGTTAACACTGAAGAAGAGTTAGCTCCTGCCTTCGAATCTGCGTCACAAGAAGCTAAAGCAGCCTTTGGTAATGGGGCGATGTATATTGAAAAAGTTATTTACCCAGCTCGTCATATCGAGGTTCAAATTTTGGGAGATAGCTATGGTAATATTGTTCACCTAGGTGAGCGTGATTGCTCTCTTCAACGTAATAACCAAAAGGTTTTGGAAGAATCACCGTCAGTTGCTATTGGTAAGACACTTCGTCACGAAATTGGTTCAGCGGCTGTCCGTGCCGCTAAGGCTGTTAATTATGAAAATGCGGGTACTATCGAGTTCCTTCTTGATGAGAAAACAGGTCAGTTCTACTTTATGGAAATGAACACCCGTGTTCAAGTTGAGCACCCAGTTACAGAATTTGTAAGTGGTGTGGATATTGTTAAAGAACAAATCCGTATTGCCGCAGGTGAAAAACTCTCTGTGACCCAAGATGATATTGAAATCAAGGGACATGCTATTGAGTGTCGTATCAATGCAGAAAATCCTAAGTTCAACTTTGCACCTAGTCCAGGGAAAATTAGAAATCTCTACCTACCTAGTGGAGGTGTTGGTCTCCGTGTAGACAGTGCAGTCTATCCTGGCTATACTATTCCACCTTACTATGATTCAATGATTGCCAAAATCATTGTTCATGGAGAAAATCGATTTGAGGCACTCATGAAGATGCAACGTGCTCTTTACGAGCTCGAAATCGATGGTGTTGTGACTAATGCTGACTTCCAGTTGGATTTGATTTCAGATCGTAGCGTTATCGCTGGGGATTATGACACTTCCTTCTTGATGGAGACCTTCCTACCAGCTTATCAGAATCGTGAGGAATAGAGTTTATGGGATTATTTGATCGAAAAGAAAAGTATATCCGTATCAATCCTAACCGTTCTGTACGTAATGGGATTGATCACCAAGTGCCAGAAGTTCCAGATGAACTTTTTGCAAAATGTCCTGGTTGTAAACAAGCTATTTATCAAAAGGACTTGGGACAAGCTAAAATTTGTCCAAATTGTTCTTATACCTTCCGTATTTCCGCTAAAGAACGTCTCGATTTAACAGTTGATGAGGGATCTTTCCAAGAACTGTTTACAGGTATTAAAACTGAAAATCCATTGAATTTTCCAGGTTATATGGAGAAACTAGCAACGACTAAGGAAAAAACTGGTCTTGATGAAGCTGTCGTGACTGGTGTTGCAACTATCAAGGGGCAAAAAACAGCCTTGGCCATTATGGATTCTAACTTTATTATGGCTTCAATGGGAACTGTTGTTGGTGAGAAAATCACTAAACTCTTTGAACATGCGATTGAGGAAAAACTTCCAGTTGTTATTTTTACAGCATCTGGTGGGGCCCGTATGCAAGAAGGAATCATGAGTTTGATGCAAATGGCTAAGATTTCAGCTGCTGTAAAACGTCATTCGAATGCTGGCTTGTTGTATTTGACTGTATTGACAGATCCAACAACTGGTGGGGTTACAGCAAGTTTCGCCATGGAAGGTGATATCATCTTAGCTGAGCCACAAACCTTGATTGGTTTTGCAGGTCGTCGTGTCATTGAAAACACAGTTCGCGAAACTTTGCCAGATGATTTTCAAAAGGCTGAGTTCCTTCAAGAACATGGTTTTGTTGATGCCATTGTTAAACGTACAGAGTTGGCTGATACCATTGCCACACTCTTATCATTCCATGGAGGTGTTCAATGAGCGACGTAGCACGTATTTTAAAAGAAGCGCGTGACCAAGGCCGTTTAACTGCTTTGGACTTTGCCCAAGGAATCTTCGATGACTTTATTGAACTTCATGGCGACCGTAATTTCCGTGACGATGGTGCCATTATTGGTGGTATTGGTCGTTTAAATGGCCAAGCGGTTACTGTAGTGGGTATCCAAAAAGGTAGAAACCTACAAGATAACCTTAACCGTAACTTTGGGCAACCTCATCCAGAGGGCTATCGTAAGGCTCTTCGCCTCATGAAACAGGCTGAAAAGTTTGGTCGTCCAGTTGTTACCTTTATCAATACTGCAGGTGCTTATCCTGGTGTTGGGGCAGAGGAACGTGGACAAGGTGAGGCAATTGCGCGTAACCTTATGGAAATGAGTGATCTTAAGGTGCCAATTATTGCCATCATCATTGGTGAAGGTGGTTCGGGAGGAGCTCTTGCCTTGGCGGTAGCCGATAAGGTTTGGATGCTTGAAAATACCATCTACTCTATCTTGAGTCCGGAAGGGTTTGCGACTATTCTCTGGAAAGATGGCTCACGTTCAGAAGAGGCAGCAGAGTTGATGAAGATTACATCAGGTGAGTTGCTTAACATGGGAATCGTTGATAAGGTGATCCCAGAACGTGGTTACTTTACAAGTGAAATTATTGAAGCAATTAAGACAGCAATTGTAGATGAGTTGGCAGAATTAAGCCAATTATCAACAGAGGACTTGCTTGAAGCGCGTTATCAACGTTTTAGAAAATACTAAAAAAACATTGGGATATATCCCAATGTTTTTTAAACGGTATGGCGTTCGAAGGCTTGGTCTGAGATACCTTGTTCAAGGATAAGTTTAGCCCATTCCTTAGCTGAATGAAGACTGTGATCCTTGTAGTTACCACAAGATTCAATGGTAGTTCCTGGAACATCTTCCCATGTAATCTCGTTAGCAATAGCTTCAAGACTAGATTTGATAACTTTAGCAATTTCTGTAGGATCTTGTTTACCCCACATAATCATATGGAAGCCTGTACGGCAACCAAATGGTGAGCAATCAATAAGTCCATCGATACGTTGACGGATCAGTTTAGCGAGTAGGTGTTCGATAGTGTGAAGACCACCTGTGTCAATACTATTTTCATTAGGTTGAATCAAACGGATATCAAAGTTTGTAATGATATCTCCTTTAGGTCCAACTTCCTCAGAAATAAGACGGACATAAGGTGCTTTTACAATGGTGTGATCAAGTTCAAAACTTTCAACAGTAACGTCTTTTGGCATGGTAATACCTCCCTATTCTAATAGAGTTATGATACCATAAAATCAGTTTAAAGTTCTAGTATATATTTGAGAAATCGCTATAAATATGATACACTAGAAGACGGTTTTCTTTAGGGAAACCTTAGAAAAGTTGAGGTAAAGACATGATAAACATGATAATTTTAGTTGTCTTTGCACTCATTGGTTTAGTCGTTGGATATTTAGCAATTTCTATTAAACTTAGCAAAGCTAAGGAACAAGCAGAAACTACCTTGCTAAAGGCAGAACAAGACGCTGTGAACCTTCGTAGTCAGGCAGAGCATGATGCAGATCATCTGCGTGTGACTGCTGAACGTGAGAGTAAGGCTCAACGTAAAGAGTTCTTGTTAGAAGCAAAAGAGGAAGCTAGAAAATATCGAGAAGATATTGAAAAAGAATTCAAATCTGAACGTCAAGAGCTTAAACAGATGGAAAATCGTTTGACAGAACGTGCCACTAGCCTTGATCGTAAGGATGAAAATCTATCAAGTAAAGAACTTGCCCTCGAGAAGAAAGAGCAGAGTCTTGCTGACAAATCTAAACATCTTAATGAGCGTGAAGAGAATGTGACTCAGTTGGAGGCTGAGAAGCAGGCTGAACTTGAACGTGTTGGTCAAATGACCATTGCAGAAGCGCGTGAGGTAATCTTAACAGAAACTGAGAATAACTTGACTCATGAGATTGCAACACGTATCAAAGATGCAGAAGCACAGGTTAAAGATACTGTTGATAAGAAAGCCAAAAATTTGTTGGCGCAAGCTATGCAACGCTTGGCTGGAGATTATGTTACTGAACAAACAGTAACGACTGTCCACCTTCCAGATGACAATATGAAAGGTCGTATCATTGGGCGTGAGGGGCGTAACATCCGTACGCTTGAAAGTCTAACAGGTATTGACGTTATTATTGACGATACTCCAGAAGTAGTTGTCCTTTCTGGTTTCGATCCCGTTCGTCGTGAAATTGCACGTATGACTCTCGAAGCCTTGATTAAGGATGGACGCATCCATCCAGCTCGTATTGAAGAGTTGGTTGAGAAGAGCCGTCAGGAAATGGATAACCGTATCCGTGAATATGGTGAAGAGGCAGCCTACGAAATTGGCGCTATGAATCTTCACCCTGATTTGATCAAGATTATGGGACGCTTGCAGTTCCGTACGTCGTATGGTCAAAACGTACTTCGTCACTCAGTTGAAGTTGGTAAACTAGCAGGTATCATGGCTGGTGAATTGGGTGAGAATGTTGCCCTCGCTCGTCGTGCTGGTTTCCTTCACGATATGGGGAAAGCCATTGACAAAGAAGTCGAAGGTAGCCACGTAGAGATTGGTGCTGAGTTTGCACGTAAGTACAAAGAACATCCAGTTGTGGTTAACGCTATTGCCAGCCACCATGGCGATGTAGAACCTGAGAGCGTCATTGCAGTTATTGTAGCAGCAGCAGATGCTTTGAGTTCGGCTCGTCCAGGGGCTCGTAATGAATCTGTTGAGAATTATGTCAAACGCCTTCGTGATTTGGAAGAAATTGCATCAAGCTTTGACGGTGTTCAAACAAGCTTCGCCCTTCAAGCTGGTCGTGAAATTCGTATTATGGTTCATCCAAACAAAATCTCGGATGATGAAGTTACGATCTTGTCTCACAAGGTACGTGAACAAATTGAGAAGAATTTGGATTACCCAGGAAATATTAAGGTTACAGTCATTCGTGAATTCCGTGCGGTTGACTATGCCAAATAAGATAAGAGAGCCGAAAGGCTTTTTTATTTTGCCCTTCATACTGAAAGGAGTATTCTTTTTGAAAATGTAAGAACTTTCTTATCAAATTGCGTCATTTTGGTAGATAAGTATTTTACAATGAAATATTTTGATTTTTTTTGACTGTTTCTAGTTGACAGTTATTAAAAATTTAGTATAATAGATTTTGTAAACGATTACAGAAGGAGAGATTATGCTAAAGTCTGAACGTAAGCAGATTATCTTGTCTCAGTTGAAACAAGATGGTTTTGTCACTTTGGAAAACCTAACTGTTTTGTTAAGTGATACTTCCGAGTCGACGATTCGTCGCGACTTGGACGAGTTAGCGGCAGATGGCCAACTTAAACGTGTTCATGGCGGTGCTGAAAGCATTCATGGTCTAAAGGAAGAAATTGCCAATAGTCAAAAAGCTATTAGAAACGTTCAAGAAAAGGCTCAGTTAGCTGGTTATGCTGCCGATTTGATTAAGGAAGGTGATGTCGTCTTTCTTGAGGCTAGTACAACAAATGAACTTTTGATTCCACATTTGGCCAATCGTCAGGTAACGGTTGTGACTAATTCTATCCATCATGCGGTTAAGCTGGTAGATTTCGGTGTTAGCACTAGGATTGTTGGAGGAAAGGTTAAACATTCAACGGATGCGTCTATTGGAAGTACTGCTCAAGAGCAAATTAGACAACTGAATTTTGATTGTGCTTTCATTGGTGCTAATGGCGTTGATGCTAATTATTTCACCACACCAGACATGGAAGAGGCAGTTATTAAACGGACGGCTATAGCTAATGCGCAAAAAGCCTATGTTCTAGCGGATGCCTCTAAACTTGGTCAGATTACCTATGCTAAGGTAGCCGAGGTCGAGAAAGTAACCATAATTACAAATGCTTCGGAAGAAGAGCTCCTAAAAGAATTAAAAGAGAAAACGAGGGTTATTGAAGTATGATTTATACTGTAACGCTGAATCCATCAATCGACTTCATTGTTCGTATCGACAAAGTAGAGATTGGTGAAGTTAACCGCATGGAGAGTGATGATAAGTTCGCTGGCGGTAAGGGGATTAATGTTAGTCGTATTTTGCAACGTTTAGGTGTTGATAATACTGCAACGGGCTTCATCGGTGGTTTTACAGGACGTTTTGTGACAGATGGTTTGGATGCAGAAGGTATTAAAACCAAGTTTGTAGCTGTGGATCAAGACACACGTATTAATGTTAAAATCAAGGCTGACCAAGAAACTGAAATTAACGGTGCAGGACCTGTCATTAATGAGTATCAATTGGCTGAATTGGAAGCAGTTCTTTCAAGTGTAAGTGCTGATGATGTGGTTGTTTTTGCTGGATCAGCACCAAGCAATCTTGGAAACAAGGTCTATAACAAATTGATTCCACTAGTGCGTGAAACTGGTGCACAGGTTGTCTGTGACTTTGAAGGTCAAACCTTGCTTGATTCCTTGGCCTACCAACCACTCTTGGTAAAACCAAATAACCATGAGTTAGAAGCTATTTTCAATGTCAAACTTAATGGTTTGGCTGATGTTGAAAAATATGCGCGTGAAATCCTTGCTAAAGGGGCACAAAACGTTATCATCTCAATGGCAGGTGATGGAGCTCTACTTGTCACACCAGAGGCTGCTTACTTTGCCAAACCAATTAAGGGGACAGTTAAAAACTCTGTTGGTGCGGGTGACTCAATGGTTGCTGGTTTCACTGGTGAGTTTGTTAAATCAGGTGATCCAATTGAGGCTCTCAAGTGGGGAGTGGCGTGTGGAACATCTACAGCTTTCTCAGATGACTTAGCGACAATTGAATTTATTAAAGAAACATACAATAAAGTAGAGGTAGAAAAACTATGAAAATTCAGGACTTACTGAACAAAAAAGTCATGTTGCTTGACCTTCAAGCAACTACAAAAGAAGCTGCTATCGATGAAATGATTAACAGCCTGGTTGACAATGGTGTTGTGACTGACTTTGATGTTTTCAAAGCAGGTATTATGGCTCGTGAAGCACAAACATCAACTGGTTTGGGTGATGGAATCGCTATGCCACACAGTAAAAATGCTGCAGTAAAAGAAGCGACAGTACTTTTTGCTAAATCTAATAAAGGTGTAGATTACGAATCACTTGATGGTCAACCTACCGACCTCTTCTTTATGATTGCAGCTCCAGAGGGAGCAAACGACACTCACTTGGCAGCTCTTGCTGAATTGTCAAAATACCTCATGCAAGATGGTTTTGCAGATCGTTTGCGTAAGGTGACTTCTCCAGATGAAGTGATTGCTGCTTTTAATACTGGCGAAGAAGAAGCACAAGCTGAGGAAGCTAAGAAAGCACAAGCTGTTAAAGAAGCAGCTTCAAGCGATAAACCACTTATCGTAGCTGTAACAGCTTGTACAACTGGTATTGCTCACACTTACATGGCTGAAGAATCACTGATTAAAACAGGTGAAGAAATGGGAGTCAATGTTCGTGTTGAAACTAACGGTGCTTCAGGTGTCGGAACACCATTGACTGCTGAAGAAATCAGTAAGGCTGTAGGTGTTATCGTAGCGGCAGACAAGGCAGTTGAAACAGCACGTTTTGATGGTAAAAAATTGCTTTCTAAACCAGTCGCTGCAGGTATTCGCCAACCTCAAGAATTAATCCAAAATATCTTGGATGGTAAGGCTGAAGTCTTCCATGCCGAAAATGCTGGAGCTGCTCAAGAATCAAGTGAGAAATTGAGCCTCGGTGGTGCCTTCTATAAACACTTGATGAGTGGGGTATCACAAATGCTTCCATTCGTTATCGGTGGTGGTATCATGATTGCGCTTGCCTTCTTGCTTGACCAAATCATGGGTGTTCCTAAAGATCAATTGCCACATTTGGGTAGTTACAATGAACTTCCGGCTCTCTTTAAATCAATTGGTGATATTGCTTTCAGTTTCATGTTGCCTATTCTTGCAGGATATATTGCCTATTCAATTGCTGAGAAACCAGGTTTGATTGCCGGTTTTGCAGCTGGGGCTATTGCGAAAGCAGGTCTTGCTTATGGAAATATCGTAGTCTATGCAAAAGTTGCAGGTTTAGATGAGAATGCAGCAAAAGAAGCAGTTGATAAGATTTCTTCTCATCAAGTGTCATCAGGATTTCTTGGAGCATTGGTAGGTGGTTTCTTAGCTGGTGGAATTGTACTTTTGTTGAGAAAATACATTAAGGTTCCACGTGCACTCGAAGGTGCAAAATCAATCTTATTGATGCCTCTTCTTGGAGTGGGCCTCACAGGATTTGCCATGTTAGCAGTGAATATCCCAATGGCAGCAATCAATACTGGTCTTAATAACTTCTTGTCAAGCTTGTCAGGTAGCTCAGCAGTTCTCCTTGGTCTCCTTGTAGGTGGTATGATGGCAGTGGATATGGGTGGACCAGTCAATAAAGCAGCTTATGTTTTTGCTACAGGTACTCTTGCTGAAACTGTAACTTCAGGTGGTTCAGTTGTTATGGCAGCAGTTATGGCAGCTGGTATGGTTCCTCCTTTGGCAGTCTTTGTAGCAACCGTATTGTTCAAAGATAAATTCTCACAAGAAGAACGTGATTCTGGTTTGACAAACATTGTTATGGGACTTTCATTCATCACTGAAGGTGCGATCCCATTTGGTGCAGCTGACCCAGCACGCGCTATCCCTAGCTTTATCGTCGGTTCAGCTCTTACAGGTGCTCTCGTAGGTATGGCAGGAATCAAATTGATGGCACCACACGGAGGTATCTTCGTTATCGCCCTCACATCAAATGCCCTTCTCTACCTTCTCTTCATCTTGATTGGTGCTGTGGTATCAGGTATCCTTTTCGGATTCCTCCGCAAACCACTTGATAAATAAGATATGATTAAACAATCTCGTTGAGTTCGGGGTTGTTTTTTTGTGTCGTAGCAGATTTTTGTCAGGGTACCTATTTTATGATAAAGTATAGGCAGAAATGGCTCATCTAGTAGCTAATACGCTGTATAAAGAAACACAAGAGGTAAAATATGGTAAAAGAATACGATTATATTGTCATTGGTGGTGGTTCTGGTGGGATTGCCAGTGCTAATCGTGCTGCTATGCACGGCGTTAAGGTTATTCTCTTTGAAGGAAAAGAGGTCGGCGGTACCTGCGTCAATGTGGGCTGTGTACCTAAAAAGGTCATGTGGTATGGTGCTCAGGTTGCTGAAACCCTTCACCGTTATGCAGGCGAGTATGGTTTTGATGTGACAATTAATAAGTTTGATTTTGCAAGGCTTAAGGCGAATCGTCAGGCTTATATCGACCGTATCCATGGTTCTTATGAGCGTGGTTTTGATAGCAATGGCGTTGAACGTGTATACGAGTATGCAAGATTTGTTGACCCTCATACAGTTGAAGTAGCAGGGGAGCTTTATACAGCACCCCATATCCTTATTGCGACAGGTGGTCACGCCCTTTATCCAAACATTCCAGGTAGTGAATATGGGATTACCTCAGATGGTTTCTTTGAACTAGATGAGGTGCCAAAACGTACAGCTGTCATTGGTGCTGGCTACATCGCCGTTGAGGTTGCTGGTGTTCTCAATGCTCTTGGTAGTGACACGCATCTCTTTGTTCGTAAAGATCGTCCATTGCGTACCTTTGACAAGGATATTATTGATGTCTTAGTCGATGAGATGGCTAAATCAGGTCCGACCCTTCACACGCATGCTAATGCTACAGAAGTAGTGAAAAATGCTGACGATTCTTTGACCATTAGCTTTGACAATGGAGAAACGATCACTGTTGATTGCCTCATTTGGGCTATTGGTCGTGCTGCCAATACCTCTGGCTTTGGTCTTGAAAAGACGGGCGTTGAGTTGACTGAACGAGGTAACATTTATTCAGACGCCTTTGAAAATACATCAGTTCCTGGTATCTATGCCCTTGGTGATGTGACTGGTAAACTAGATTTGACGCCAGTTGCAATCAAGGCGGGACGTCAATTGTCAGAGCGACTCTTCAACAATAAAGCCGATGCTAAGCTTGATTACACTGATGTAGCCACTGTGGTCTTTAGCCACCCAGTCATTGGTTCTGTTGGTTTGACTGAGGAAAAAGCAATTGCTAAATATGGTGCGGAGAATATCAAGGTCTATAAATCTAGTTTCACTCCAATGTATACAGCTCTTGCAAACAATCGTCAGCCGTCAACTATGAAATTAGTAACACTTGGTGAGGATGAAAAAATCATCGGTCTTCATGGCATTGGCTACGGTGTTGACGAGATGATTCAAGGCTTCTCTGTGGCTATTAAGATGGGAGCAACTAAGGCTGATTTTGATAATACGGTTGCCATTCATCCAACCGGTTCAGAAGAATTTGTAACGATGAGATAAAAAGGTGAAGTCTGTCTACCTAAATGGATAGACTTTTCTTTGTGTCTGAATGGCCTCAATTGAAAGTGATCGCAAGGAAGTCCCTTGCGAATTTCCATAGCCTTTTTGGCTATGGAAACCATTCATCCAACCGGCTCAGAAGAATTTGTAACGATGAGATAAAAAGGTGAAGTCTGTCTAGCCAAATAGATAGACTTTTCTTTGTGTTCAAATAGCAGCCTACACTTTGTGTAAAACTATAGACTGTCTAAATAAAAAAAGGCCTTCAGGCCTTTCTTTCGTTAATTAAGTAGTTTCTTACTTCTGAGATAAAGTAAAGAGATCCAGTGACAACAAATAGGTCATCAGAATTTGATGATTCAGCTTGTGCTAGCCAGTCCCTATAGTCGGCTGTACGTTTGAAGTCTTTGGGATAGTCGTCCAAGGGCAGTGCCTCAAAAAAGTCAAAGCTGGTTACCGTTATATCATAATCTTTCAATTCCTCTAGTAAGTCTGCCAAAGGCTTTCGTCTAAGTCCTGCAAAGAGGATATGTACCCTACGATTAGCGAAGTTATCTTTTAGTACCTGCTTTAAGCTGGCAATTCCTTGAGGGTTATGGGCACCATCTAGATAAATGTTATTTCCTATCCACTCACTACGACCAGGCCAATGCGTCTCTTCGATTCCTTCTTGGATGCTCTTATCGGTAATCTTAGAAAATGTTTGAGCTAAGAGATGGGCAGCAGTGACAGCTAGCCCAGCATTGTTTTCTTGATGCTGCCCTAACATTGGAAGTTTAAGATTTGGACTTTCCCAATGGTCATAAGAAATTTGGATCGTTTGATTGTCCTTTGGAAGCAGCTGAATTTTCCTATCAATGATAGCTAAAGGTGCTTGTAGGTCATGTGATTTTTGGTTGAAGAAATGTTCAACTTCTGCAGAGACACGCCCAAGTAAGATAGGTGTGTTTTCTCGCATGACGCCTGCTTTATGATTGGCAATGTCCAAAAGGCTATTGCCCAAGGTCTCAGTGTGATCAAAGCCAATCGAAGTACAGATGGCAAGCTCTGGCGAAAGAACATTGGTAGAATCAAGTCGTCCCCCAATCCCAGCTTCAATGATAGCCATATCAACCTGTTTAAGGTCGAAGTAGAGGAACATGAGTAAGGTGACCAATTCAAATTCCGTTGGTCTGCCAAAATCAGTGTGCTCTTCTAAATCATTGAGAAGAACTTGAGCTTTCGCGACAAGGCTAATCAAGTCCTTATCAGGAATTTCTGTGCCGTTAATACTAATACGTTCGTTGAAGCGAGTGATATAAGGGGAGGTGAAAGTCCCGACCTGATAGCCCGACTTTGTTAGGATATTTTGTAGGTAGCTAGTTGTTGATCCCTTACCATTGGTCCCGACAATATGTACCGTTGGATAGTGAGACTGAGGCTCTCCAGCTTGTCTCAAGAGCCAACGCATACGTTCGAGTTGAGGGCGACGTCCATTGCCCTTGAAAGAATGGATAAAATTTAGAGTTTCTGTATAGTTCATAGGATTATAGAAAAAAGGCAGGGTTTCCTAGCCTTTTACATGTCTTAGTTAGAAGCGGCGTCACCAGTTGTTGCGCCACCAGTAGTCGCATTGCCAGATGTTGTGTCTGCAGTAGCTGCTGATGAAGAGGTAGTCGTATTGCCACCCGTTGTTGTATCTGCAGATGACGAATAGGTGTTAGTTCCTGCTTGGCTACTTGTTTCTGTTTCTGAATCAGTCGCATTGCCATAACTAGATGAGGTAGCACTTGATTCTTGAGTCTTATTATTGCCTTCTTTGATGACTACAGTTGATTGATTGGCTGATGAATCAGAAGTGTCCTTATTTTTAGAGGCTGTGAAATTCATGATGGTGATTGAAGCCACGATGATTGACAAAATTGTCCCGACGGCAGTGAGGACTTTTTGGAAGGCAGTGAAGCCTTTTGTAACGTGTTCAGTCACCTTTGGGGCAGATTTTTTTTCTTCTTTTGATGAATGATTACGGCGTGAGTAATTTTCAGACATGATGCTCTCCTTAAAAATATTTCGTACTTTCTATTATATGATTTTCTCGCAAAAATTGCTAAAAAAATTATGCTATAATAAATAGTAAATAAAAATCGAGGAAAAATCATGATTTATTTTGATAATTCGGCCACAACGGTGCCTTATCCAGAGGCACTTAGAACCTATCAAGAAGTGGCTACTAAAATTTTTGGGAACCCATCCAGCCTACACCAATTAGGAACATCTGCGACACGTATTTTGGAGGCTTCTCGTAAGCAAGTTGCGGAACTCATTGGAAAATCAGCCGATGAGATTTTCTTTACGTCTGGAGGAACCGAAGGTGATAACTGGGTCATCAAAGGTGTAGCTTTTGAAAAAGAGCCTTACGGCAAACATATCATTGTTTCTGATATTGAACACCCAGCGGTAAAAGAATCTGCCAAATGGCTTTCAGAGCATGGTTTCGAGGTGTCTTATGCACCAGTAAATGAGCAAGGATTTGTGGATGTTGAAGCTCTTGCTGAATTATTACGCCCTGACACAATCTTAGTTTCGGTTATGGCTGTTAATAATGAAATCGGATCAATCCAACCTATTCAAGCCATCTCAGATCTCTTGGCTAATGAGCCTACCATATCTTTCCATGTGGATGCTGTTCAGGCTATTGGAAAGATTCCAGTATCGTCCTATTTAACTGACCGTGTAGATTTTGCGACTTTTTCTGGTCACAAGTTTCATGCTGTTCGTGGTGTCGGTTTTGTCTACAAAAAGGCAGGGAAAAAGATTACGCCGCTCTTAACCGGTGGTGGTCAAGAAAAAGATTTTCGTTCAACGACTGAAAATGTTGCCGGCATTGCGAGTATGGCCAAGGCCTTGCGCTTGGTAACTGACAAAGAGGAATTTTCTCTTCCTAAAATTGCCAAGATGAAAAAGATTATCTTTGACGAATTGGCTAAGTACCAGGATATTACTATTTTCTCAGGTGAGGGTGAGGATTTTGCTCCCAATATTTTGACCTTTGGAATCAAGGGTGTTCGTGGTGAAGTTATTGTCCATGCTTTTGAAGAGCATCAAATCTATATTTCAACGACATCAGCATGTTCATCTAAGGCGGGGAAACCAGCGGGGACTCTCATTTCTATGGGTGTACCGACTAAGTTAGCCCAAACAGCTGTTCGTATCAGTCTTGATGATGACAATGATATGGGACAGGTGGAACAGTTCCTCACGATTTTCAAGCAGGTCTACGCCAAGACACAAAAAGTGAGATAGCAAGATTTAAGCGATTAAACAATAAAACTAAATTCACATTTAAAAGGAAAAGGAATGACACTAACATATTCAGAAATTATGGTTCGCTATGGTGAATTGTCTACCAAAGGCAAAAACCGTATGCGCTTTGTCAATAAACTTAGAAATAATATTAAAGATGTCCTATCCATCTATCCAGAAGTTAAAGTGACTTTTGATCGAGATCGTGGACATATCTACCTCAATGGTACAGACTACGAGCCAGTAGCAGAGTCTTTGAAGCAAATTTTTGGTATTCAAGCCTTTAGTCCTGTTTACAAGTTTGAAAAAGATGTCGATGTCTTGAAAAAAGCTGTTCAAGACATTATGACTGGACTCTATCGTGACGGTCTTACTTTTAAAGTAACTGCTAAACGTAGTGACCATGACTTTGTTCTCGACAGTCGTGAGCTCAATCTTACTTTAGGAAATGCAGTTTTTGATGTATTGCCTGACATCAAGGCTCAGATGAAGGGCCCAGATGTCAACCTTAAGGTAGAAATTCGTGCTGAGGCGGCTTATATTTCTCACGAGGAAATCAAAGGAGCAGGTGGACTACCTGTAGGGACTGCCGGTAAAGGAATGCTCATGCTTTCAGGTGGGATTGATTCGCCAGTGGCAGGTTATCTTGCACTTAAACGTGGTGTGGATATTGAAGCTGTCCACTTTGCAAGCCCTCCTTATACCAGTCCTGGTGCACTGAAAAAGGCTCAAGATTTGACCCGTAAGTTGACCAAGTTTGGTGGTAATATCCAGTTCATCGAAGTACCATTTACTGAAATCCAAGAGGAAATCAAAGAAAAAGCGCCTGAGGCTTATTTGATGACCTTGACGCGTCGTTTTATGATGCGTATTACTGACCGCATTCGAGAAGAACGTCGAGGTCTTGTGATTATCAATGGTGAGAGTCTTGGTCAGGTTGCCAGTCAGACTATGGAGTCTATGCAGGCGATTAATGCTGTTACATGTACGCCAGTGATTCGTCCAGTTGTCACTATGGACAAGTTGGAAATCATTGATTTGGCACAAAAAATTGATACCTTTGACATTTCCATCCAACCTTTTGAGGATTGCTGTACTATCTTTGCACCTGACCGTCCAAAGACTAATCCAAAAATCAAAAACGTTGAACAATATGAACGTCGTATGGATGTTGAAGCCTTGGTTGAACGTGCGGTTGCGGGAATCATGGTGACTGAAATCACACCTATTGAAGAAGCGCAAGACGAAGTGGATACACTTATTGAAGACTTGCTCTAGTCTAGGAGGATATAGTACTAACATAGCAGTATTTAGGTGCTACTAGAGTTAGGTATGTCCAAAAAGAAATGTCGATGTTGAGCTTTTACCCAGAAAGGAAAATACATGACTGTTTATAACATCAATTTAGGAATCGGTTGGGCATCAAGTGGTGTTGAGTACGCCCAGGCCTATCGTTCTACAATTTTCAAAAACACAGGTATTAAGGCCAAATTTGTCTTTATGGATATGTTCCTGCAGGACAATCTTTCTGATTTGACCCGTAACATGGGGTTTGAAGATGAAGACGTCATCTGGCTATACAGCTATTTTACAGACCTGAAAATTGCTCCAACGACCTATACTGTCAAGGATTTGGAAAAGGAAATCCCTTATGACATCACGCGTCGTGAGATTAATGGCAAGGTGGTTAAGCTCTTTTGTGCCAAGGAAGATATTTTTTATGCAGCCTACTTGCGTAAAGAGGGTGAAGATATCGTTCACCGTGTGGAAAAAGTATCGCGTGGTTGCTTAATTCGTAAAGACTTTTACTCTTACACTAAGATGTTCACGGAGTACTACACCCCTGTAGATAACAAGGCCCACCTCTATCAACGTCGTTTCTTCAATGAGGATGGTAGTGTTGCCTATGATGAAATTGTTGATGGTAAGGATAGTGTCTTCCGTTTCCCAGATAAGATTTTGTCTTCTAAGCATGAGTTTATTGCCTACTTTATGTCTCAACTTGGTCTAACTGACCAGGATATCGTTATCTTGGACCGTGCCACTGGCACAGGGCAGGCTGTTTTCCGTAATACCAAACCTGCTAAGCTTGGGGTTGTGGTCCATGCAGAGCACTTTAGTGAAAATGCTGTGACAGACAAGACTATTCTTTGGAATAACTTCTACGAGTATCAATTCAGTAATGCAGATAAGGTTGATTTCTTCATCACAGCGACAGAGCGTCAACGCAGCATTATGCTAGACCAGTTCAACAAATACACACCATTTACACCTAATATCGTAACGATTCCTGTGGGAAGTTTGGATAAACTGAGAGAGCCTGAGGGAGAGCGCAAACCATTCTCAATCATCACAGCTTCACGTTTGGCCAATGAAAAGCACGTAGACTGGTTGGCTAAGGCTGTTGTTAAGGCTAAAGAAAGTCTGCCACAAGTGAACTTTGATATCTTTGGTACAGGTGCTGAAGAAGCTAAGCTTAAGGCAATTATCGAGGAAAATCACGCTCAGGATTACATCCACCTCAAGGGTCACCAAGATTTAACAGAAGTCTACAAGGATTACGAACTTTACCTATCAGGTTCTAAGAGTGAAGGGTTCGGCTTGACACTTCTAGAAGCTGTTGGATCGGGCCTTGGTATGATTGGTTTTGATGTCCGTTATGGGAACCAAACTTTTATCAAGGATAATGAAAATGGTTACTTAATCCCTCGATTTGAAAAAGATGACGAGCTTGCTATTGTGGCTGCCTTGGCAGAGAAAATTGTAGCTTTCTTCAATCGTTCAGATTTAGATCATGTTCATCAAGTCTCTTATGATATCGCAAAAGGCTTTTTGACAGAGGAAATCGAGCAGAAGTGGCTTAACTTAGTAAAGGAGATGACTAATCATGATTAATTTATTTGAGAACTATAGTCAAGGTAGTTGGGATCTCCATTACTCGCTGATTGTTGCTGGCTATGTAAATACAACAGTTTGTCTTTCAGATGATGGCTTTCTGCCTAGTGATGTGACCTCACCTTACCTTTATTTCACTGGTTTTGACAAGGTTCAAGGTTCTGCACTTTACTTTAATCAGGTTCCTGTGCCTGACTACTGGGAAATTTTAGGAACAAATAGCAACGCGGAAATCTTCCGTTTTGATAAGAAACGTGGTCATATTCACTATGCGCATCCTGCTCATCAGCGTCTAGTTAAAGCTGTGGATTGGTATGATGAGTCAGGTCGCCTGCGTGTGACTGATCGCTACAATAATAAGGGGTACCGTTTCTCACAAACAACTTACAATGTTAAGCAAGAAGCGACCATTACTAGTTATTTCACTCCAGACAACAAGGAAGTTATCGTCATTAACCATTTGACCAAAGACGTTATCTTGAATTGGAAAGACAAGGTCTACATTTTCAAAAACAAATCGGAGTTTGTAGTCTTTTATCTTAAAGAAGCTGGTTATGATTTGCGACGTATCCTTTATAACTCCTTGTCAACACCTTTCTTGACAGCTATGAATCTTCCGAATTCTGGTCAAGATGTCCTCTTCTGGCAAGAGCCTATCACTGATTCAGTCCCTGGGAATATGCGCCTCCTTCTTGATAGCAATCACCGTCAAACTAAGATTGTAGTGCAAGAATACACAGCATATACGAATCTTCTAAAGTTGGTTAGTCCAGAGCAGGCTTCTCGCGTGGCCTTTCTCGGATTCATGTATCCATTTGCCCGCCAGAACAACTTCCAAAATCAAGCGCTTATCTTGACCAACTCAGATCAGATTGAACACTTGGAAAGCATTGTTAGTGAAGTGCCTACCATGCACTACCATATTGGGGCAATCACTGAAATGTCAAGTCGTTTGATGGATTTAGCTAAATATAGTAATGTTAGCCTTTATCCGAATATTACAACAGAACAGGTTAAGCGTCTCTATCAAGAGGCTGATTTCTATTTAGATATTAACCACCAAAATGAAATCCTGTCAGCGACACGTGCTGCCTTTGAAAATAACCTGCTTATCCTGGCTTTCACGAATACAAGCCATGGTCCAGATTATACTGCACCAAGCAATATTTTCTCACCAATGAATGCTGGGCAATTTAAGCAAACCCTTAAAGAAGCCTTGGGCAACCGTGACTTCCTTAGTCACTTGCTTGATCGTCAACGTGAGCACGCTCATGTAGCAACACCAGAAGATTATAAGAAGGTTATTGGTTAGGAAAATGACACTAGAGGTTCGTAACATTTATCCTCTGACATCAACATTCAAGATGGTCGCTTCGCTTTATGAAGCGGCTTTTCCTGTGGAGGAGAGACTCCCACTTTGGCAATTGTCTTGGAATAATTTGAAAAATGGACAATCTTTCTTGGCTTATTTTGATCAGGGAGTTTTTATTGGTTTTACCTATGCAATCTGTACTGATAACCTGGTCTACCTTCTCTTTCTTGCGGTTGAGGAAAGTAAACAGTCGCAGGGTTACGGTAGTCAAATTTTGGCACAAGTTAGGGAAGAAGCAGGAGAACGACCGTGTGTGCTTACGATTGAACCCATGGATGAGGAGCAAGTCTCTAATCGGGCTCAACGTCTAAAACGTTTAGCATTTTATGAACGAAATGGCTATCAGGCATTGAATCACTTCTATTTTGAAGGAAGTGAACGCTATCAAATTTTGACAACGGATAAGAGCCTTTCCTTAGTTGGTCTGGAGCGGGCTCTAGCTAAGACTTTCCTAGGAAGATATGGAATAAGAGTTGATTAGGGTAATCGTTACTTTGATAAATTTCAATGAGCAGAATAAGAATAATCAAAATAACTTTTTCTCTTGTCATTAGCATGAAAAAATGATAGAATTGTAACGTTGACTAAATGCACGTCCTGTGCAACCGCACGACTACTGTTTACAAGTGGGTTCGCCCCCGCAGTACTAGGCGAGTCTTCACAGAGGGAAACCTCAGACACATTAAAAATTTTAATAGGAGGTGCATCATGAGCACATACGCAATCATCAAAACTGGTGGAAAACAAGTTAAAGTTGAAGTAGGTCAAGCGATCTACGTTGAAAAAATCAACGCTGAAGCTGGATCAGAAGTAACTTTTAACGAAGTTGTTCTTGTCGGTGGTGATAAAACTGTAGTAGGTACTCCAGTTGTTGAGGGAGCTACTGTTGTCGGAACTATCGAAAAACAAGGTAAACAAAAGAAAGTTGTTACTTTCAAATACAAACCTAAAAAAGGTAGCCACCGTAAACAAGGTCACCGTCAACCTTATACAAAAGTTGTTATCAACGCTATCAACGCGTAAGTTAGCGACTAATCACTAAGAAAGGACACAATCTTATGTTGAAAACTCTTGAAAACTTGCAACTTTTCGCCCACAAAAAAGGTGGGGGTTCTACTTCCAATGGTCGTGATTCACAAGCTAAACGTCTTGGTGCTAAAGCAGCTGATGGACAAACTGTATCAGGTGGATCAATCCTTTACCGTCAACGCGGTACACACATCTACCCAGGTGTAAACGTAGGCCGTGGTGGTGACGATACACTCTTCGCTAAAGTTGAAGGTGTTGTACGTTTCGAACGTAAAGGTCGCGACAAAAAACAAGTATCTGTATACCCAGTTGCTAAATAATTAAGCTAAAGTCTGCACTTTTGTGTAGGCTTTTCTTTATGAAAAAAGGAGAATCCTATGCCTTTAAATCACTACCAACAAGAAGTAGGGCCAAGTCTAGCAGATGCTAGTCCGGGTAAAATGCCAGATGTTGCTCTATTAGAAGGTCGTTATTGTAGCGTTGAACATTTGACAGTGTCAGAGCATTATGAGGACATTTTAGACTTTTACTTTACTAATCAGATTCTTTCTGATTGGACCTATATGTATGCCGATCCATTTGAATCTGAAGAAGCTGTACGTCAGTGTTTGGAGGATTATGAGCAATCCGATAACCCTTATTTCTTTGCCATCAGGGATAAGGCTTCAGGTAAGGTTCTGGGAACCTTTTCACTTATGGCTATTACACCAAAAAATCGTAGTGTTGAGATGGGACGAGTGATTTTAGCACCTGCTTTACAAAAGACTCGAGCAGCCACAGAAGCTCAATACCTGCTTATGGAATATGTCTTTGAAGATCTTAACTATCGTCGTTATGAGTGGAAATGTGATAGTCTCAACCGCCCTTCTGCCAATGCAGCCATGCGTTTAGGGTTCACCTATGAGGGGCGTTTTCGTAACCATGCTATCTATAAGGGACGTAGCCGTGATACGGACTGGTTCTCGATTATTGACAGTGAGTGGCCAGTACTTAAGAAACGATTTGAGAATTGGTTGTCTCCTGAGAATTTTGATGAACAGGGACAGCAGAAATGTTCTTTGAGGGATTGTTAGCTGGCAATATAAGGGCTCTCTTCTGATGAAGGAGCCTTATTTTAGTAGTCCTAGTCCTAAATCAAAGCTCCTACTTTTCTAGTGATTATTGTTACTGTCAAAATCAGTCTAAATACTCATTTTTCTGTCAATAATATTCCCATAATAAAGCATATTTATGCTATAATAAAGAGTAATTGTATCAAGGAGAATATGACTAATGGATTTAATTCGCGAAAAAGTATTTGTTAACCGTTACCACTATGATGTTCGTAACCATGAGTGGGAAAAAGAGAATGGTGTTCCTAAAACAAATGTTGAAGTAACTTTCCAGTTGCACAATAAAGATGAAGAAGCTAACAATACGTCTGTTGTAGCTGTTTTGCAATTTATGATTGTCCGTGATGAGTTTGTTATCTCAGGGATTGTTTCTCAAATGGACCACATTCAAAACCGTATCGTCAATGAACCAAAAGACTTCTCACAAGAAGAAGCAGAAGCCTTGGCTGCACCGCTCTTGGATACGCTTCAACGTTTGACTTATGAAGTAACTGAAATTGCCTTGGATCGTCCAGGTATCAATTTGGAGTTCTAAGATGTCTCTTGCAGTTATTACGGACTCATCAGTTAATCTCCCTGCTGAAATTCAGGGCCATGCTGATGTTTATGTTTTAGATATTCCGGTCATCATTGAGGGGCAGCCTTTTGTTGAAGGAAAAAACTTGGATGTCAATCAGTTTTATGAGCAAATGGCAAACTCTGAGGAATTGCTCAAGACGTCGCAACCTAATCTAGCTGACTTGGATAACTTGCTTATGGAGTTTGAGGAGAAAGGTTATACCCATGTCGTTGGGCTTTTCCTTTCTTCAGGAATCTCTGGTTTTTGGGCCAATAGTCAGTTTTTGATTGAGGACCATGCCAAGTTGAAGATTGCTTTTCCTGATACAAAAATCACAGCAGCTCCTATGGGAACCATGGTGAGAAACGTTTTGCATTGGTCAGCTCAAGGGATGTCTTTTGAGAACATTTTGAAGAAGCTTGAGGAGCAAGTTGACCAAACGACGGCTTATATTCTTGTGGATGATCTTAATCATCTGGTTAAGGGTGGCCGTTTGTCGAATGGTTCGGCGATTTTAGGAAATCTTTTGTCTATCAAACCTATTTTGAATTTTAATGACGAAGGAAAAATCGTTGTTTTTGAAAAGGTGCGTACAGAGAAGAAAGCTGTGAAACGTTTGGTTGCCCTAGCTGAGGAAAATCGTGAAATGGAACTTAGTATCCTTCACACCAATGCTCCTGAAAAAGCTGAAGATTTTAAAAAGCAGCTAGAAGCACAGGGAATTAGCGTTTCAACAGTGGTATCCTTATGTGCTGTAATTGCGACACACTTGGGTGAAGGAGCACTAGTACTAGGTATAACACCTAAATTTACCAAATAAGTACTATCCATCTGGAATGGGGTTTGTCTATGATTAAAATCAATAGAGAGGAAAAATGACATGTCTATTAAAGTTATTGTTGCTGGATTTAAAGGAAGAATGGGTTCAACTGCGGTTGAAATGGTCAAGGGAGATGACGAATTGACTTTGGCTGCCTTGCTTGACCCATTTGCGACAGAAAAAGAAGTGGACGGTGTTCCTGTCTTCACAGATAAAGCGGATTTGGTTGGCTTTGACGCAGATGTCTGGGTGGATTTCACTATGCCAGCTGTTGCCTATGAAAATACTCGTTTTGCTTTGGAGAATGGTTTTGCACCAGTTGTGGGTACCACAGGATTTACTGAAGCACAAATTCAGGAATTGACAGACCTTTCTAAAGACAAGTCTATTGGTGGTTTGATTGCCCCTAACTTTGCTATTGGTGCTATCCTTCTTATGAAGTTTGCGGCAGAAGCTAGCAAATATTTCCCAGATCTTGAAATCATTGAGCTTCACCATGACAAGAAAAAAGATGCGCCTTCAGGTACAGCAGTGAAAACAGCTGAACTTATTCGTGAGGTTCGCGAGTCTAAACGTCAGGGAGCTGAGGATGAAGTGGAAACCCTCGCTGGAGCACGTGGTGCTGAGTTTGATGGTTTCCGCATTCACAGTGTGCGTTTGCCAGGGCTTGTAGCTCACCAAGAGGTTATCTTTGGTGCCCAAGGAGAGGGCTTGACCTTGCGTCATGATTCTTATGACCGTATTTCCTTTATGGGTGGAGTTAACCTAGGTATTAAAGAAGTGGTTAAACGTGATCAGCTTGTTTATGGTTTGGAACATTTACTATGAGATTAAGTTATTTGCCTTCTGAATTTCAGAAGGCTTTACCAATATTAGAGAAGATTAAGGCTGCGGGTTTTGAGGCTTACTTTGTTGGTGGTTCGGTACGAGATGCCCTTCTTAACCGTCCCATTCATGATGTAGACATTGCTTCATCTTCATATCCTGAGGAGACCAAGCAGATCTTCGAGCGTACGGTGGATATCGGTATTGAGCATGGGACCGTTTTGGTCTTGGAAAATGGCGGTGAGTATGAGGTGACGACCTTCCGAACAGAGGACGTCTATGTAGATTACCGTCGTCCGTCTAGCGTGTCCTTTGTGCGTTCATTGGAAGAGGACCTCAAGCGTCGTGATTTTACAGTCAATGCTTTTGCTCTTAATGAAAATGCTGAGGTTATCGACAAGTTCGATGGGCTTGCTGATTTGGACAACCGTGTTTTGAGGGCTGTTGGTAAGGCTGAGGAACGCTTTAACGAAGATGCTCTTCGTATCATGCGAGGGCTACGTTTTGCAGCGAGTTTAGACTTTGATATCGAAGAAAAAACTTTTCAGGCTATGACCAGCCATGCCCCACTTCTGGAAAAGATTTCGATTGAGCGAAGTTTCATCGAGTTCGATAAGTTGCTTTTGGCCCCACATTGGAAAAAGGGAATCAAGGCACTTCTAGCGACTAAGGCTTATCAGTACCTTCCGGATTTTCAAGAAACTGCTGAAGAATGGCAGTCTTTTGTGGCAGACTATGTGGAGGACTTTAGATTTACAAGTTCTGAACAGGCTTGGGCGGCAACTCTTTTGGCTCTCAAGCATGGTAATCCACGCTCTTTCCTTAAAAAATGGAAGACGTCTGTTAATTTCCAAAAGACAGTTCAGTCCTTGATTGAGATTTTCAATTTCCGTTTGGAGAGAGCCGTGACTAAACAAGATGTTTATCAGTATGGTAAGGAGCTCTTAGAGGCGGCTGAGACTTTGAGACAGGCTCAGGGCTTGGATGTCGATTATGTGCGTATTGCCGATTTGGATGGTCAGTTGCTCATCCATGATAAGCACGAAATCGTTGTGAATGGTGGCACGCTGATGAAGGAGCTAGGATTCAAACCTGGTCCGGACCTTGGTCGTGCACTTAAAGCCATTGAAAATGCCATCGTTGATGGGAAACTAGCTAATGACAAGGAAGCTATTATGGCCTTTGTTCAAGCTATGAAATAAGTTTACGGACGTTATAAAAATGACACACCGCTACAGAGCATGCGTAGGATCCGTAGCGGTGTTATTTGTAAGAAGGAAGTAAGATGTCAGATTTTATTGTTGAAAAATTAACCAAGTCCGTTGGAGACAAGACGGTTTTTAAAGAGATTTCATTTATTATCCATGATTTGGATCGTATTGGGATTATTGGTGTCAATGGGACAGGTAAGACAACCTTGCTAGATGTTGTCTCTGAGCGTATTGGTTTTGATGGTGATGTGTCACCTTTCACTAAGGCTAATGGCTATAAGATTGCTTATTTGACTCAGGAGCCAGAATTTGATGACAGCAAGACAGTGCTTGATACAGTCTTGTCATCAGACCTTCGTGAGATGGCTTTGATTCGTGAATATGAAACCCTTATGGCAGATTATTCTGAGGAGAATCAGGCTCGCTTGGAGAAGGTTATGGCTGAGATGGATAGTCTAGATGCTTGGTCCATTGAGAGCGAGGTTAAGACAGTCTTGTCTAAGTTGGGATTGTCAGATCTCTCGCAAAAGGTCGGGGACCTCTCAGGTGGTCTTCGTCGTCGTGTGCAGTTGGCTCAGGTTCTCTTGAATGATGCAGATCTCCTGCTCTTGGATGAGCCAACCAACCATTTGGATATTGATACTATTGCTTGGTTGACGAATTTTCTCAAGTCTTCTAAAAAGACGGTACTCTTTATTACCCACGACCGTTATTTCTTGGACAATGTAGCCACACGTATCTTTGAGTTAGACCAGGCTAATTTGATTGAATATCAAGGGAATTATCAAGACTATGTGCGTCTAAAGGCCGAACAAGATGAACGAGATGCAGCAGCCCTTCACAAGAAAAAGCAACTCTATAAGCAGGAGTTGGCATGGATGCGAACGCAACCGCAGGCACGTGCAACCAAACAACAAGCTCGTATCAATCGCTTTAAGGATCTTAAGGGTGAGGTTCACCAAACGGTCAATAATGAGGATCTTGAAATTAACTTTGAGACCAGCCGTATTGGTAAGAAGGTAGTGAACTTCGAGCATGTCGATTTCGCTTATGAAGATGGCAAGCAAATTCTCAGTGATTTCAATCTTATCATGCAAAATCGTGATCGTATCGGTATTGTTGGGGATAATGGTGTCGGAAAATCGACCTTGCTCAATCTGATTAATGGTGACCTTGTGCCTACAGCTGGTGTCCTAGATATTGGTGAGACGGTACGTATTGGTTATTTCTCACAGCAAATTAAAGATATGGATGAGAGCAAGCGTGTCATTAACTACTTGCAAGAAGTTGCAGATGAAGTTAAGACAACGGTTGGGACAACCAGTATCACAGAGCTCTTGGAGCAATTCCTTTTCCCTCGTTCTACCCATGGGACACAGATTGCCAAGCTCTCTGGTGGGGAAAAGAAACGTCTTTATCTACTTAAGATTCTGATTGAAAAGCCCAACGTTCTGCTCTTGGATGAGCCGACAAATGATTTGGACATTGCAACTTTGACGGTTTTGGAAAACTTCCTTAATGGTTTTGGCGGCCCTGTCGTTACCGTAAGTCACGACCGCTATTTCTTGGACAAGGTAGCTAACAAGATTCTAGCCTTTGAAGAGGGTGGTGTTCGAGAGTTTTTTGGTAACTACACAGACTACCTTGATGAAAAAGCCTTCTTACAAGAGCAATCAGCCCTCCTCGAGAAGGAAAAAGAGCAAGCTAGCGTTAAAGTTGAGAAAGTTAAAGAAGATAAAAAACGCATGAGCTACTTTGAAAAACAAGAGTGGGCGACCATCGAGGATGAGATTGCTGACCTTGAAGCCAAAATCGAAGAGATTGAAGCAGCCATGCTTGAAAATGCTAGCGATTATGGACAGTTAGCTACCCTTCAACGTGATTTGGATGCTGCTAACGAAACCCTACTTGAAAAGTATGAACGCTATGAGTATTTGAGTGAGCTAGAGGGATAAGCTCTTTAGTAATCAAAGTATGACAAAAGCCCTGCATTTGCAAGGCTTTTTGATGTTTATGTAGTGTCTGGTTTCTTCTTACCACAAGCGGAATGAAAAGGAAAGGACTGAAACACCCGTAAAGATAATTAAGGAAGCTACCAAGCGCCCAATAAGAAAGGCTGAGAAAAACGGAGCACTAAAGAGCAAGAGCCCAAATACCAGACAAATTAAGGCGATTGACAGGGCAGGTTGTCCTGAGAAGCCGAATTGACGTTGGCGATGAGCTTGAAAGCCTTGTGTAAAGGCTGAGACAAGAAGCCACCAAGCGATAATGGTTACAGCTACACCTGAGAGCACCCATGCTGATGTTGATAGCAAAATAATCCCAAAAACAATGGAAATGATACTCTGAAGCAGTTGGAAGAAGGAGCGGTTTTCGTTATCTCGTTTAAAATAAACCATGAGACTTGAAACACCAGATATGAGCATCACTAGGGCAAACAGCCAACCAACGATGGCAAGAAGGTTTGTAGGATTAGCGAAGAAAAAGACACCCAAGAGTGTAATGAGAATGCCACTAATCAATGTAAAACTTTTCATAGGATACCTCTTATTAATTTTTCTTAATACTACTATGTAAGCATCAAATTGTCAAACAAAGACCTTCTTTAGAGTGGTTTAATATGATAAGTATAGGTGGCAGCTTTTCTGGTTCTAGTAGCTACCTGACGGCCTGTCTTTTGGAAGAGATGTTTAAAACGCCTCAAGAAGTTTGTAGAATCCATCTTAAGGTAGTCTTCATTAAAGGTCCCAAAAAGTTGACGATAGGTGGTTAGAGTATTTTCCTCAGGCATAATAGAAAGGATAGTTGGATAGTATTCGAGTCGTCCCTTGATACGTTCCATAGCTGTTAAGAGAATTTCCCAATGGTCGAAGGCAAGATCATCGTGTGACAGCGCCTTATCACCATCAGTAAGTTGCAGTTTACCATCTACCATGGCAATGTCTAACCAATGCGTAGACGCCGCATCGTCGGCCGCCTTTTCTACTTGAATATCATTAAAAGTCATGAAGCAGAGATAAGCCACTGTGATAGTCCACATCCGAGGATCCCGATAAGGTGTTCCCACTGTAATGAGTTGCTCAATGTGATCAGGGTTGAGCTTAACGGATGTTTCCTCCTGAACTTCGCGACAGACAGCTAAATTGAGATCCTCTTGCTCCTGAACGAAGCCACCACTGAGAGCATATTTTCCCATGAAGGGATGATTTTTTCGCTTGATAAGTAAGGTTTGGACTCTTCCTTCATAATAGCGGAAGATGACCGAGTCAACGGTCACTGAGGGCTTCACGTACTTATCCATTTCTTCTCGCCGATAGATGTCCAAAAATTCCTTTTCACCACCAGAGTTTTCGAAGGTTTTAGTCATAGGTTTCCTCCTTTATTTATTGTAAGTTCAAATGATGATGGCTTTACATCAGTCTTCTAAATCTCGATGTGTAGACGTTCCTTGATTGCCTTCTTAGCGTGATGGTAGTTATCCGCAAAGAAGCTGTCGCTATTACTATTTTCCCCTAAAATAACGATTTTATCCTTAAATGGTGATAGGAGGTCTAAGAGGTGCTGGGTAAACCAGTCACGTGTTTGGTTATCAGCCATAGTCATGTCACGGAAACCATCATCCACATAGTTTGATTTTGGCAGAATCACAAAAATCAAATCCCACTTTTCACGGGCCTGGGTTACCTGATAGAGCCTATCCAGCATGTCAAATTCTTCTTTAGAAATATTTTCTTTCAAATAGTAATCGATATAAACCTTGGTGACTGTTGAGTTGGTATCGGCAAAGATAAGTCCTGAGTGCTGCCCTTTATCAATGATATCAGAGGTCTGGGCATATTGATCTGTCAGGAGGTGAATATAATCGTTAGTATCTAACTCGTCATCTCGTACATTATACTTTTCTTGATACTCCCTAGCATATTCCAGAGAGCAGGGAGCGTTGTAAGTTCGGGCCAAATCTTTAACAAGAGTAGTTTTTCCACCACTAGCAGAGCCCACGACAAGGACCTTATGAGTAAAGTGACGACGGAAAGGCTTGGTGATAAAACTCCAATTTTCCATAGGATTGTCGCGAATCTCGGTAGCAGAGATGTTGATAATAGAGCGTTCGATGAGTTCTACCTGAGCTTGAGGATAATAGCGATTGAGCTCGGTCACGTACTCTGGCTCTCCAACATAAAAGGTAATCTTTTCAGGATTATCCGTATTTTTAGAGATAAGCTCTTTGACACGATTAACCCAAGGTACCCATCCCTCGGGATAGGCTGGTATCCCAGCCTCATCCAGTTTATCCACAACGACTAATTCATCATCATAGAAAACTTCTCGAACATAACGGAAACGGCGGTTGAGCGATAGGCCTGCGCGTGTCCCTCGATCTTCTTGTGTGTTGCTGCCACTTACGATGACGAGCACATTGTCATTAGCGCGTTTTGCCTTGGTAATAAGGTCAACGTGCCCAACATGCATTGGAGCGAAAGTTCCAAAAACAATGCCGATGTGCTTTCCTGATAATTGCTTTCTTTTCATAAAAAATGATCCTTTTCAAGATTTAGTAAAATTACTAAATTCATAATAACATAGTTGGGGATCTTTGTAAATGTAAAAATAGTAATTTTACTAAATTGTTTTTAGGTTATTTTAGATTTAAAGTTCAAAAAAAGTTTAAAAAATTTTGGAGAAAAACTAGAAAAATAGAATCCGTTTACATTGTTGAATTGATAACTTTTTAGGAGTAGCTTAAAAAAGATAGATCACTTGCTATGTCATAAAAGCTAACATAAAAATCAAAAAAATAGCAGAAAATACTTGACAAGAAGATTCTGAAAATTTATACTATTCATGTAATTAAATTACTAAGGTAATTATTTGAAAGGAAACATTGATATGACAACAGGTAAAGAGTACGTTGCTAGCGTTTTTGAAAAAGTGAAAGCTCAAAATGGCCATGAGGCTGAGTTCCTTCAAGCAGTTGAAGAAGTTTTCGATTCACTTGTTCCTGTCTTCGACAAATATCCTAAATATATTGAAGAAAACCTTTTGGAACGTTTGGTTGAACCAGAACGTATCGTTTCATTCCGTGTGCCATGGGTTGACGATAAAGGACAAGTACAAGTAAACCGTGGTTTTCGTGTACAATTCTCATCAGCTATTGGTCCTTACAAAGGTGGTCTTCGTTTCCACCCATCAGTAAACCAATCAATCATTAAATTCCTTGGTTTCGAACAAATCTTTAAAAACTCATTGACTGGTCAACCAATCGGTGGTGGTAAAGGTGGATCAAACTTCGATCCTAAAGGTAAATCAGATAACGAAATCATGCGTTTCTGCCAAAGCTTCATGACTGAATTGAGCAAACACATTGGTGCAGATACAGACGTACCTGCAGGTGATATCGGTGTTGGTGGACGTGAAATTGGTTATCTCTATGGCCAATACAAACGTCTTCGTAATGAGTACACAGGTGTTCTTACTGGTAAAGGTTTGAACTGGGGTGGATCACTTGCTCGTACAGAAGCAACTGGTTACGGTGCTGTTTACTTTGCAGAACAAATGCTTAATGCACGTGGTGAAAACTTTAACGGTAAAACAGCAGTTGTTTCAGGTGCTGGTAACGTTGCCATCTACGCTATTGAAAAATTGCAAAGCCTAGGTGCTAAAGCGGTAACATGTTCTGACTCATCTGGTTTTGTTTATGATCCAGACGGAATCGACGTTGACTTGTTGAAAGAAATCAAAGAAGTTAAACGTGAACGTATCGTTAAATATGCAGAAGCTCGTCCAAATGCAACCTTCACACCTGCTGGTGGTGAAAAGACAGTTTGGTCTATCAAAGCTGACTTGGCATTCCCATGTGCAACTCAAAATGAATTGGATGAAACAGATGCAGAAACACTTGTAGCAAATGGTGTATTGGCTGTTTCAGAAGGTGCTAACATGCCTTCAACTTTGGGAGCTATTGATGTCTTCCTTAAAGCTGGTGTATCATTTGGTCCTGCCAAAGCTGCTAACGCTGGTGGTGTTGCTGTATCAGCTCTTGAAATGGCACAAAACAGCGGACGTACACAATGGACATTCGAAGAAGTTGATGCTAAACTTTACGATATCATGAAAGGTATCTACGAAAATGCCGCAGCAGCTGCTAAAGAATTTGGTCATGAAGGTAACCTTGTTGTGGGTGCCAACATCGCTGGATTCCTTAAAGTTGCAGACGCTATGTCAGCTCAAGGTATTGTTTAATTAACAGCCTTGACCTGATTAATAAGCCTCTCGATAAAATAAGAAAAGAAGCCTGCGGGTTTCTTTTTTTGTTTAGACAGACTTAGGAGGAAGAGGAGTTCCGTGCTTTTTTTGGTATAATGACCTTGTAAGAAATCTCTTTCTAGAGCAGATTTTTATGAATTAGAATATGAGAGGAATAATTTTGAGTGTTGGAAAGGGTCCCTGTGGGGTAAAAAAGAAGAAGTATACTAATCAGACAATCATTCTAATAAGTTTCTTAATCAGTATGGTGTCAATACTGCCTATGTTCTTTTTTAGGGACAAGCTTTATGGTGATGATATTGTCTTTCACATTAACCGACTCTTATCTTTGGATACTGTCTGGAAGAGTCCTATTAATTTTACGACTAACGGAGGGACCGGACAATTAATCAATACCTTTTATCCCTGGTTAACTTATTATCCTATTTTCATAATCTATAAGCTGACTCAGTCGGTCTTTGTAGCCTGGATGAGTTTTCAGTTTCTTGTTCGCTTTGTAACTTGTTTGCTTAGTTTTTACGGATTACGTTTATTGAAATATTCTGATAAACAGGTGATGATATTTTCTACCTTTTATCTCTTTTCGGGGTATTTCTTGCACAATTCTTATTACCGGGCGGCCGTTGGCGAAACGCTAGCGATGATTTTTCTACCTCTAGTTTTCGTTGGCGTTCGTTTGATAACTTTTGGAGATTACAAGAAATGGTGGATTTTGACTCTTGGGATGCTTGGTTTAGTTTATTCCCATGTCTTATCGGTCCTTTTGGCTTCTGTTGGGATTTTCTTTGCGGTGGTAACTAGTTTTTGGATTTGGGATAATAAAAAAGAACGTGTCCTAGGATTTCTTAAGGCCACCCTTGTCACTCTTAGTATGTCTCTAGCTTTCTTTGTTCCTATGATAGAGCAATTCAAGTATGTCACTCTACGAACGACTTTTAAACCGCTCCTATCAAAGACAGCTTTAAGTCTGGCAGACAACTGGGAGTTGATTCTAAAAAGTGATTTAAGGACTCCATCAGTAAATCTTCTCTATCTCCTGGGCTTATTGCTAAGCCTGATTTTTGCTAAGCGTTTTGTGAAGGATAAGGAAGCTAGAATTTACCTTTTTATTTCTTTTGTTTTGGCCTTTTTGACTTTGAATAGTTTTCCTTGGCAGTTCTTACAGGCAAGTCCAGTGTCCAACCTTCAATTTCCTTGGAGATTATGGAGTTTTGCTCTGCTTTTCTTCAGTTTAGCTTTGGCGAATATTTTAGAAAATATTTCTATAAAGGCATCGACAATACTTGTCTTGTTAGGTCTTTGTCTAAATATGTTTCAGATTGTTACTGTTCAAGATAAGATGACTAAAGCAAAGAATATATTGCCAAGCGATACCAAAGTCACGAGAGAAATGCTGGCCAAGGGAACTTATAAAAATATAAATGGGGATTATACCAATAAAGAAGAGCCTTTTGGCTTTGTCTTTGACAAACACCTTTTCTTGGATAATCAGGAAATCAAGCCATTCATCAGCCGTTCTCCCAACGAGCTAGTACTTACGGTGACCAACGAGTCTAAAGAATCTAAGGTCTTGTCGTTGCCAGTTTTCTACTACAAAGGACAAGAAGCAAGGATTGATGGGAAGCGAGTAACCACTTACTTAGCTAAGGAAAAGAATCCAACTAATCTAGTCTTACCACCAGGTAAACATGGTGTTGTTTTGACCTATAGCTATACTACAGTTGCTAAAGTGGCAATGAGTGTTTCAACTATTAGTCTTTTGGTTTTTATTGGTTATTTGTATAGAGTGAAGAAAGATGACTAAAAAGGAGCCTGCGGGTTTCTTTTTTTGTCTGTTTTACTAGAGGGTGGGCCTTTTGATATAATAGGTCAAGGTGATTTATTTGGAATGAAGACCTTTGGTTCCGATAAAAGAAGGATATATCATTTCATAGTTTAGATAAGAGAAGGGAGTAAATAGATGATAAAACCTATCGTAAAGGATATCTTTTTCCTTGGACAAAAATCGACAGAAGCGACTAAAGAAGACCTCTATTTGGCTAAAGATTTGCGTGATACATTGGAGTTTCATAAGGATGCCTGTGTGGGTATGGCTGCCAATATGATTGGAGTTAAAAAGCGTGTCATTATCGTAAATATCGGTTTTGTTAATCTAGTCATGTTTAATCCTGTTTTAGTCAGCAAATCCTCACCTTTTCAAACAGAGGAGTCTTGTTTATCTTTAGAAGGAAGTCGTCCAACCAGACGTTATGAGTCGATTGAGGTAGCTTATTTAGATGAACAATGGATGCCTAAACAGTTAAGTTTTTCTGGCATGCCAGCTCAAATTATTCAACATGAATTGGACCATTTGGAGGGTATTATTATTTAGATAGCCTAGCTCAAGCGTTGTTAGGTTTTAGAGTCCAAAGCCTTAATAATCACAGTTACGTGAGTGAGAGTGGAAAAAAATATTCTTTTTCACTCTTTTTTAGTTCTCATAGGAACTTTTTTCTTGACAATAGTTCTCATAGAAACTAAAATAGTTTTCATGAGAATTATTTAAGGAGGAGCTTGCAATGCATGGAAAAGATCCTTTTAGTGACTTCAGAGAATTCATCAATACCATGGAATCTCGCGTGCAAGAGTTAGGTAAAGCGTATGGCGTTGAGCATTTAGCTGGCCCGCAAGGATTTGCTGTCAAGTATTTGTCTGACAACCAAGATAAGGAAATTTTTATCAAAGATATCGAGAAAAGACTATCTATTTCCAAGTCAGTGGCTAGTAATTTGGTTAAACGTATGGAGAAAAATGGTTTTGTTGAATTGGTGACATCTGACAAGGACAAACGCTACAAGTATGTTCATCTGACAGATTTGGGTAAAAAGAAGGCCCAAGATGTCGGACATTTCCGAGAGGCTATCCATGAACAGTTGTTAGATGGTATTTCGAAAGAAGATGCTGAAACAGCTTTTCGAGTCTTTCACCAAATTCGCAAGAATTTAGAGAAAAATAAGGAGTAACTTATGTTTAAAATTTTTAAACGTTTGACGGCAAAAGAGTTAAGTATGATTGTCTTAGCTGTGATATTTGTTTGTTTGAACGTCTATCTAAACTTGAAAATTCCAGACTATATGTCTGACATTACAACCCTCTTATCAACCAAGGGGACTAAGGCGTCGGATATTTTTGCTTGGAATACGGATGCCCCAGGGATGCGAATGCTTTTAATGTCCTTTGCGGGTTTTATGGCCTCTGTAGTGGTTGGTTTTCTAGCTGCCAGAACAGCAGCTAGTTTTACCACTCGTCTTCGTGATGATATCTTCCATCAGGTTCTAGATTTTTCGGATGCCGAGATTAAGAAATTCTCTATTCCTAGTCTTTTAACCCGTACGACAAACGATATTACACAATTACAGATGGTACTGACCATGGGGTTACAGGTTATTACACAGGGACCTATTATGGCAATCTGGGCTATTACAAAGATTGCTGATAAAAATGGGAATTGGCTTCTTGCCTTGCTTGTCGCTGTGGCCGTAATTGCCATTCTCATGCTCTTCCTCTTGATTATGGTCATGCCTAAGCAACGCTTGATTCAAACGTTGACAGATAAACTCAATAGTGTGACGCGTGAATCTCTTACTGGAATTCGTGTGGTGCGTGCCTATAACGCTGAGAGTTATCAAGAGGATAAATTTGAAAAGGCCAATACTGATTTGACCCAAAACAATCTTTTCATCGGTCGTTCTTTTGCCTTACTGACGCCGGTGATGACTGCTGTATCAAGTGGTTTGACGCTAGCTATTTATTGGATTGGTGCGCATCTGATTGAAGATGTTAAGATTCCAACAGATCCAACTAAGATTGCTGCTGCCATGGAAAATAAAATCCATCTCTTCTCAGATATGGTGGTTTACTCATCTTATGCTATGCAGGTTGTTATGGGATTCATGATGATGATTGTTGTCTTCTTCCTTCTTCCACGAGCAGTTGTAGCAGCTGGACGTATCAATGAAGTTCTAGATACCCAATCTTCAGTCTCTTACCTTGAAAATAGTTCTGAAAAACCTAAAGACGTGGGCACTGTCGAATTCGATGATGTTTCCTTCCGTTATTCTGAAACTTCAGAGCCTGTTTTGGAGCATGTTAGCTTCAAAGCTAAAAAGGGTGACACGGTTGCCTTTATTGGTTCGACTGGATCTGGTAAATCAACGCTTGTCAACCTTATCCCACGATTTTATGATGCCACGCAAGGAACTATCAAGGTTGACGGTGTGGATGTACGACATTATGACCACGAAACCTTGCACAATATAGTCGGTTATATTCCACAAAAGGCTGTGCTTTTCTCAGGTAATATCACGTCAAATATGACAATGGGAACGAGCAATAATAGTCCCCTAGATGACGCTAAGATTTGGGAAGCTCTCGAATTGGCTCAAGGAAAAGACTTTGTTGAAAATAAAGAAGGCCAACTTAAGGCAGAAGTGGCTCAAGTGGGGTCTAACTTCTCAGGTGGCCAGAAGCAACGTTTGGCTATTGCGCGTGCACTTGCCCGTAAGCCTGAAATCTTGATTTTTGACGATTCCTTCTCAGCTTTGGACTATAAGACCGATCGTAAACTGCGTCAAGAATTGTCTGAAAAAACACAAGATATGACCAAGTTGATTGTTGCTCAACGTATCTCTACTATTATGGATGCTGATCAAATCTTGGTACTTGATCAAGGTAAAGTAGTCGGGCAAGGAACCCACAAGGAACTCTTGGCTAACAATGAGGTTTACCAAGAAATTGCTTATTCACAATTGTCTAAGGAGGAGTTAGAAAATGGAAAATAAGCCAAAAACATCGTCCTATAAACGCTTAAAACCCTATATTAAAGGTTTCCCAATTCCCTTTGTCCTTGCGATTGTTGGAGCAATTATTTCAGCAGTCATTACAGTTATTGGACCAGATAAGCTTAAAGAAATTACCAATACTATTACTGAAGGTATTACACCTACCAAAATGGGGACGATTCCAGGTATTGATTTGGATAAGGTGACAAGTATTGCTATGACCTTGGCTATTCTCTATGCTATTTCAGCGATTGTGGGTTACTTACAAAGCTTTACGGTTGCGACGGTTACACAACGCTTTTCACAACGTTTTCGTACAGCTATCCAAAAGAAAATCAATAGTGTTCCCCTTAATTATTTTGACAGTCATTCTCAAGGGGACACCCTCTCTCGTGTGACTAATGACGTTGACCTTTTGGGACAATCTCTTAGTCAAGGTCTGGGTACCCTAATTACTTCAAGTGTTCTCTTGGTCGCAGCCATTATTATGATGTTTTACTCAAATGTCACTATGGCTTTCACTGCGATTGGTTCTGTCTTGATAGGATTTGTTCTAGTAGCCTTCATCATGGGTTTCTCACAACCCCTTTTCAAACGTCAACAAGAAAATTTGGCTAACATTAATGGATATATTGAAGAAATCTACACAGGTCAAGCAGTTGTAACGAGTTACAATGCATCTGAAGAAAGTAGTCAAGCTTTTAAGGGGCTTAATGATAAACTCTATAAATCGATGTGGCAATCACAGTTTATCTCAGGTATTATGATGCCACTTATGATTTTCATTGGGAACTTTGGTTATGTCATGGTCTGTCTTGTAGGTGCTATCAAAGTTATTGATGGTAGCTTGACTATTGGTGATGTGGTAGCCTTCATGACCTATGTTCGTATCTTCTCACAACCTCTTTCTCAAATTGCCCAAGGAATTACACAACTCCAATCAGCTACTGCAGCCATTGGTCGTATCTTTGAATTTTTGGAAGAAAAAGATATGGACGACGAGTCAGCTAAGACAGCTGAGTTGACAGATACTAAAGGTCAAGTAGTCTTTGACCATGTTTCCTTTGGTTATACTCCTGAAAAGACTATTATTCATGACTTTTCAGCTCTTGCTAAACCAGGTCAAAAGATTGCGATCGTTGGTCCAACGGGTGCTGGTAAGACGACTATTGTTAACCTGCTTATGAAGTTCTATAACATCGACCAAGGTCGTATCACCATTGACGGTGTGGATACTAACGACATGAAGCGTGAAACCGTTCATGACCAATTTTCTATGGTGCTTCAGGACACTTGGCTCTTTGAAGGTACTATTCGTGATAATTTGATTTACAACCAAGAGAATATTTCTGACGAGCAAGTTATTGCTGCAGCCAAGGCCGTCGGTGTTCACCACTTCATTACCACACTTCCAAAGGGTTATGATACTTATTTGGATGATTCTGTGACCTTATCAGTTGGACAGAAGCAGCTCTTGACCATTGCACGTGCGCTTCTTAAGGATGCCCCTCTTCTTATCTTGGATGAAGCGACATCATCGGTTGATACCCGAACAGAAGAATTGATTCAAAAAGCCATGGACAAGCTTATGGAAGGGCGAACTTCCTTTGTTATTGCCCACCGCTTATCAACCATTCGAAATGCTGACCTTATCCTTGTGATGAAAGATGGTAACATTATTGAACAGGGCAATCATGATGAGCTCATGGCAGCAGATGGTTTCTATGCTGATCTTTATAATAGTCAATTTACAGAAGAAGTTGCCTAAACTTTTCTTATAAAATTATAAGATTTTACAAAAATCCATAGAACGTATGACTGTCAGTCATGCGTTTTGTGTTATACTGAAAAAAACAGACAGATTAGGAGATTATGATGCAATATCGCAAAGCAAGACTAGACGAAGTTCAGGAAGTTGCACAAGTATGTGCCGATGCCTTTGAAGATTACCCCTATCTTTCAATGATTGCCAGTAATTTAAAGAAGCCTGAACAGTATAAGGAATTTGTCTTAGCCTTGCAGGAAATATTGGTGCGTTTGGCGATTAAACGGGACTCATGTTTGGTGGCTGAAAAGGACGGTCGCATTGTTGCGGCAGCTATTTTACAGCATCAGACGATTTCTATGCTTAATTATCTTCAAAATGGGGCGACCAAGCTTTTCCGTTTTATAAGCATCACCAAGTTGTTCAAGTATTTTAACTTTGTTGAAGAGTCCGAAAGACATCTGGAAGATTCTGCAGAATACGACTGGTACTTGATGATGTTGGCGGTGACTCCAGATTATCAAAGAAAAGGGATAGGGAGTCGTTTCTTGCTTGAAGGGGTTGAACCTTTTGTACGTAGTACAGGCGGTCGCAGTCTTGGTTTGATTACCAATCGTGATTACAATGTACCTTTCTACGAGAAAAATGGCTACAAGCAATGTGGTTATAAGGTCTTGACCTATGAAACACACAAACTAGGCAACTGGCCTTTTGTTAAATCACTTGATGCATAGCCTTGCGTTAATTAAACTTAGATAAGCAAAATAAATCTGGCTTCGGCTGGATTTTTTTCTTAGCTTTAGAGTCCTTCTTGTCTGGCTCATTCCTTATTTTTAAGCCTAACTATGCTATAATTAGGAAACGCTATTAGAGGAGGTTTATATGTCAACTCCAAGTATTTATGGGGAATATGCTCAGTATCTCCCCAAGATTTTACAAGAAATAACAGACCCGATTATTGCGGCTAATATAACTAGCAAAAAAGAAACAGGCTTTAAACTCTATGAACATTTTATTTCACGAATCAAAGAAAGCGATTCTATGCGTGAAAAGTGTCGTAGGAAAAATTTGCCTGAAACCAGCCAATCTGCTCTCAAGGAAATTCGTGACAGTATTGGGATTCGAATTATTTGTGGTTTTGTCGATGATATTTACAAAACTATTGATGTTATCAAGGATATCCCTGGCGTTTCTATTTATAACGAGAAAGATTACATTTTAAATGCTAAGCCCAATGGCTATCGTTCTTACCACCTCATTTTGGAAATCGAAACCGAGTTTCCAGATGTGCTAGGAAATGAGAGAGGGACCTATTTTGTTGAGGTTCAGCTTCGGACCATCGCTCAGGATTCGTGGGCCAGTTTGGAGCATCAGATGAAGTACAAGCATGACATCAAGAATCCAGAAATGATTACCCGTGAGCTTAAGCGTTGTGCGGATGAATTAGCTTCATGTGATTTGACCATGCAGACCATCCGTAACTTAATTCAAGAAGGAGGGGACTAGAATGGCTTTGAAAATTCTACTAGCTGAGGATGAAGAGGCTCTTTCTCGAGTTTATAAGGCAGCCCTAGAGCATCAAGGTTATGAGGTAGATCAAGCATTTAATGGGCAAGAGGCTGTTGATTTAGCTGCACAGAATGCCTATCAAGTAATGATTATGGATATTATGATGCCTATCAAAACAGGTATTGAGGCCCTGGAAGAGATTCGCTCCTCTGGGAACAGGACGCATGTCATTATGTTGACAGCTATGGCTGAAATTGATGATCGCGTGACCGGGCTTGATGCTGGGGCAGACGATTACTTGACCAAGCCTATTTCCCTTAAGGAGCTTTTGGCACGTCTGCGCTCATTAGAGCGTCGTGTGAGTGAGAGCTTCACTGCCAAAATTTTGACACTTGGTTCTGTACGTTTGGATCAGGAGGAACAGGAGTTGGTAGCTGGTAACGCCATTAGACTTTCGAGCAGAGAGACCAAGTTAATGGCTCACTTCATGCTCAATCCTGCCAAGAAATTAACGACTGAGCACCTTTTTAAGACCATCTGGGATGATGAGGAAGATGTGGACGAATCGATTGTCTGGGTCTATATTTCCTATTTGCGTCAGAAATTGCAAGCCATCCAGGCTGATATCAGCATTCTTGGTGAAAAGGGTGGTGACTTTTGCCTTTTTGCCAATTAGAGAGGAGTAGTTCATGTTTAGACGTTTACGACTTCAATTTATTACGATTGCTTCCTTGGCTATTCTCTTTATCTTGGTTTTTACAGTGGGAATCATCAATACTGTGAGGTCCTTTCAAACAGAACAGGAAATTAGTAAGGTTCTCAACACGCTTACAGAAAATAATGGTAGTTTCGGAAAAACTAAAAAAATTGAGACCAATCAAGGGCATGAAATTCCATCGGATAGTTTTCGTTTTTTCAGTGTGACCTTATCTGGTGATAAAGTGGTCAGTCAGGATACCAGCCATACTTCTTTAATAGATGATGAAGAAGCTGTTAGCTATGCACTTGCAGCTAGCCGTATGACGAATACTCTTGGAACAATTAGAGATAAAAATATCAATCTGAGTTATCAGGTTAGCAAAGTCAGCAAAGATAAGATTCTGGTGGTCTTCCTGGACACGACCTCTTATTACAATTCTTCCCAAGCCCTGCTCAGTCTTTCTATCCTCTTATCACTGTTTGGGTTTATCTTTTTTGTCGTCATTGTCAGTGCCTTATCAGGAATCGTCATTCGTCCCTTCATTCGAAACTACGAAAAGCAACGACGTTTTATCACCAATGCTGGTCATGAATTGAAAACCCCATTAGCTATTATTTCTGCTAATACGGAGTTACAGGAACTCATGACAGGGGAGAATGAATGGACCAAGTCAACTAATGACCAGGTGGCACGTTTGACCAATCTAATCAATTCTCTTGTGGCTCTATCTCGTCTGGAAGAGCAGCCGGACATTGTTCTTCAAGATGTGGATTTTTCCTATATTACAGAGGATGCAGCCGAGGACTTTAAGGGACCTGTCGTCCGAGATGGCAAATCCTTCGTTATGGATATCGCCCCAGATATCCATGTAAAGGCTGAGGAGAAGTCTCTCTTTGAACTTGTAACTCTCCTTGTGGATAATGCTAACAAGTATTGTGATCCAGAAGGGACAGTTACGGTAAGACTTCGTCAGATTGGAAGAACGCGAAAACGGGCTCGTTTAGAAGTGTCAAACACCTATAAAGAAGGTAAGGCTGTTGACTATAGCAAGTTTTTTGAGCGTTTTTATCGTATTGAAGAATCCCATAATAACAAAGAACACAAAGGTTTTGGCATTGGCCTTTCCATGGCTCAAAGTATGGTCAAATTATTTAAGGGGCGTATCTTTGCCTCTTATAAAAATGACACCATCACCTTTACAGTTATCTTGTAAGGATATTTTTTAAATATTTGACTAGGTGAAAACCCTAATTTATGATAAAATAGTAAGGATGAAGATTTAGTGTTTCCTTTGCAAAAAAGAGAACATTTTCCTATCCTAATCATAAAAAGGAGTTGCTTGAATAAGCCCCTTAACCACCTTAAAAGGATGGTAATTGACGACTTAGGAAAGATGAATCTCAGCTAAGAATTAAATCATAAAACAAAATAGTTAATAGGGAGAAATCATGGCAGAACCAAAATACAAACGTGTCCTCATTAAGCTTTCAGGTGAAGCTCTAGCTGGTGAACGAGGTGTTGGGATTGATCTTCCAACTGTCCAAGCTATGGCTAAAGAAATTGCTGAGGTAGCGGATTCAGGTATTCAAATTGCTCTAGTTATCGGTGGTGGTAACCTTTGGCGTGGGGAACCTGCAGCTGAAGCAGGAATGGATCGTGTTCAAGCAGACTATACTGGTATGCTTGGAACAACTATGAATGCCCTTGTTATGGCAGATAGTTTGAAACAACTCGGTGTTGATACACGTGTTCAGACAGCGATTGATATGAAATCTGTGGCAGAGCCTTATATTCGTGGTCGTGCCCTTCGTCACCTTGAAAAAGGTCGTATTGTTATCTTTGCAGCAGGTATTGGTTCACCGTACTTCTCAACAGATACAACAGCGGCTCTTCGTGCAGCTGAGATTGAAGCTGATGCTATTCTTATGGCTAAAAACGGTGTTGATGGTGTCTACAATGACGACCCTCGTAAAAACGCTGATGCCGTTAAGTTTGACGAGTTGACACACGTGGAAGTTATTAAACGTGGTTTGAAAATCATGGATGCCACAGCTTCTACCCTTTCAATGGATAATGACATTGACCTTGTTGTCTTCAATATGAACGAACCAGGAAACATCAAACGTGTTATCTTTGGTGAACAAATTGGAACAACTGTATCTAACAAAGCAGAATCACACAAATAAGAAAGAGAGAATTTATGACAAACGCAATTATTGAAAAAGCAAAAGAACGTTTCGCCCACTCACATGAGTCATTGGCCCGTGAATTTGGATCTATCCGTGCAGGTCGTGCCAATGCATCACTTCTTGACCGTATCACTGTAGAATACTATGGTGCCCCAACACCACTTAACCAATTGGCTTCAATCACTGTTCCTGAAGCACGTGTCCTTTTGATTTCACCATTTGATAAAGGCTCAATCGCTGATATTGAACGTGCAATCAACGAATCTGATCTTGGTATTAACCCAGCTAACGATGGTTCTGTTGTGCGCTTGGTTATCCCAGCACTTACAGAAGAAACGCGTAAAGAGTTGGCTAAAGAAGTGAAAAAAGTCGGTGAAAATGCTAAAATCGCTATCCGTAACATCCGCCGTGATGCTATGGATGAAGCTAAGAAGCAAGAAAAAGACAAAGAAATCACAGAAGATCAATTGAAAGCTTTGGAAAAGGATATTCAAAAAGCAACTGATGATGCTGTTAAGAAGATTGACAGCATGACAGCAGAAAAGGAAAAAGAACTCCTTACTGTTTAATCAATAGAAAAATAAGGAGAGTGGGACAGAAGCAAAAGAGCATGGACTATGTTAGCTTCCTTGTCCGACTCTCTTTTTGAGGAAAAAAGATGAATACATTACTTGGAACAATTATTACTGCCCTAGTAACTGATGAAAATGACAAATTTTATTTTGTTCAAAAGGACGGTGTGACCTTTGCCTTGTCTAAAGAAGAAGGGGAACACGCCATTGGTGACATGGTGACAGGTTTCGCCTATACAGATAGCAAGCAAAAATCACGTCTGACTCAAAAGGAAATCAAAGCAACTCGTGATTCTTACGATTGGGGAGAGGTCACTGAAGTTCGTAAGGATTTGGGTGTCTTTGTAGATGTGGGAATTCCAGATAAGGAGATTGTTGTCTCTCTTGATGTTTTGCCGGAACTCAAAGAGCTTTGGCCTAAGAAAGGCGACAAGCTCTATATCAAACTTGATGTTGATAAAAAAGACCGTATTTGGGGGCTTCCTGCTGAACCTGAGGTCTTTCAACGTATGGCCGGTCCCGCTTACGATAATATGCAAAACCAAAAATGGCCAGCCATTGCCTACCGTCTCAAACTCTCAGGAACCTTTGTTTATCTACCAGAGAATAACATGCTTGGTTTCATCCATCCATCAGAACGTTATGCAGAGCCACGCTTAGGTCAGGTCCTTGAAGCGCGTGTGATTGGGTTCAGAGAAGTTGACCGTACCCTCAATCTTTCACTTAAACCACGTTCTTTTGAAATGCTTGAAAATGATGCTCAGATGATTTTGACTTATTTAGAGAGCAATGGTGGCTTCATGACGCTTAATGACAAGTCATCACCAGCAGATATCAAGGCAACCTTCGGTATTTCTAAGGGACAATTTAAGAAAGCTTTAGGTGGTCTGATGAAGGCTAAAAAAATCAAACAAGACCAGTTTGGAACAGAATTAATCGGTTAGGAGAAGGCATGAGAAAATCCTTTTATACTTGGCTGATGGCCCAGCGTAATCCAAAGTCCAATGAACCAGTAGCAATCTTGGCTGACTTGGCTTTTGAAGATTCAACCTTCCCGAAGCATACTGATGACTTCGAAGAAGTCAGTCGTTACTTGGAAGATCAAGCTAGCTTTTCCTTTAATCTGGGGCAGTTTGACCAGATTTGGGAAGATTATCTGGCTCATTAATAGCGACTAAGTCTACGATAAGCATAATGACTTTTAGCATTTTCTTTAAAAAGTAATTACCATTTGAATTGGTATGAATTGTTACAATTTTTTACAAATATCTCAGCTGTTTTTCAATAAATTAGGCTTGTTACAACTAGTTAGTAATTGCTTTAAAGTGCAGTAAATCACCCCTTTTTTGACAAAAAGTGTGGTATTATTGTAGGTGTTAAAATTGTTAAAAAAGGAATGAATTATACATGTTATCAAAATCTAAAACAACAAAGGCACTTCTTTACTCGACCGCAGCACTTTCACTTTTTGCTGCAAGTCACGTACATGCCGATGAAACTTCAAACTGGGCAGCACGTTCAGTAGATCAAATCAAAGCAGATATCGCTGTAAGTGATAACCAACAAACTTATACAGTTCAATACGGTGATACTTTGGGAAGTATCGCTGAAGCAATGGGTATCGATGTGAATGTTTTGGCTAACATCAATCAAATCACAAACATTGATTTGATTTACCCTGGAACAGTCTTGACAGCAACTTACAATGCTGATAATCAAGCTGTCTCTGTTAAAGTTGAAGCTCCAGCTTCAGAAACATCAACTACACCTGTAGTTGCAGAAGCTAATTTGACAACTAACGAAGTGACTGTCAATGGTCAATCTGTAGTTGCAGCGGACTTGACAGCTCCAGTTGAAACAGTAAGCACAACAGCTACTCAAGCACCTGCTACAGAAGAATCAACTCAAGCTGTTTCAGAAGTAACAGAAGCTATCGCATCAGCATCAGAAGCACCAGCATACGCAGAAACTGAACAACCAGTTGCTGATGCTATTGATCATGTCACTGCGTCAGCAGAAGCTACACCTGAAGCAGAAACTACTCCAGCTGCTGAAACACCAGCACAGCCTGAAGTAAAAGAAGAAGCTCCAGCGGCAGAGCAACCAGCAGCAACATCAGAAGCGTCTTCAGAAGCACCAGCGACTTCTGAAGCGCCAGCAGAGCAACCAGCAGCAACATCAGAAGCTGTTTCAGAGGCACCAGCTGCTTCAGAAGCGCCAGCAGAACAACCAGCGGTAGAACCAGCAGCAACATCAGAAGTGGCATCAGAAGCACCAGTAGCTTCAGAGGCACCAGCAGCACAACCTGCATCAACGAATACACTTCCAACGGATCCACACCTTCAACCACAAGCTGAAGCTTTCCGTCAAGATGTAGCGGCACAATTTGGTCTTACTGATATCGGTGGTTACCGTGAAGGTGATCCACAAGACCATGGTAAAGGACTTGCCGTTGACGTTATGGTACCAGTTGGTTCAGAGGTTGGTAATCAAGTCGCTCAATATGCTGTAGACAATATCTCAAATGCAGGTATCTCATATGTCATCTACAGACAACAATTCTACGCACCAGTAGATAATATCTACGGACCAGCTAACACATGGAACCAAATGCCAGACCGTGGTAGCGTTACTGAAAACCACTATGACCACGTTCACGTGTCATTTAATGAATAAGTCAGAATAATAAAAAGTCACGCCTGGCGTGATTTTTTTGATATAATGGAGAAAAATACGAAAGAAAGAGGAACTCTATTTGCAAGAGTATTCTGTTGAAATTACCCTAAATCACCCAGATGATGTCTTGTCACTTTTTGGGACCAATGAGCGCCATCTAAAACTTATCGAGGAAAACCTAAATGTTATTATTCATGCTCGAACAGAGCGTGTGCAAATCCTTGGTGATGACGAGGAAAGTGTTGAATTGGCCCGTTTGACCATTCAAGCCCTCCTTGTTTTGGTGGAGCGTGGAATGCTAGTCAACACTTCAGATGTTGTCGCAGCCTTAACCATGGCTCAAGATGGTTCGATTGATAAGTTTGTTGCTTTATATGAAGAAGAGATTATCAAGGACAACAGTGGTAAGCCTATCCGAGTGAAGACTTTAGGACAAAAGGTCTATGTTGATAGTATCAAAAATCATGATGTGGTCTTTGGGATTGGTCCAGCTGGTACAGGGAAGACCTTTTTAGCGGTTACCCTTGCGGTTACAGCCCTTAAACGTGGTCAAGTTAAACGTATAGTTCTGACACGTCCAGCAGTTGAGGCAGGAGAGAGTCTTGGTTTCTTGCCTGGTGATCTCAAGGAAAAGGTGGATCCTTACCTTCGTCCTGTTTATGATGCCCTTTATCAAATTCTTGGTAAGGAGCAAACGACCCGCCTTATGGAACGTGAAATTATTGAGATTGCCCCCCTCGCTTATATGCGTGGTCGTACCCTAGAGGATGCCTTTGTTATCCTTGATGAGGCACAAAATACAACCATCATGCAAATGAAGATGTTCTTGACTCGTCTTGGTTTTAATTCTAAGATGATTGTCAATGGGGACATGAGTCAGATTGACTTGCCACGTCGTGTTAAATCAGGCCTTGTCGATGCCATGGAGAAATTGAAAGGAATCAAGGCTATTGATTTTGTTCACTTCTCTGCTAGCGATGTCGTACGTCACCCAGTTGTAGCTGATATCATTAATGCCTATGAAAAAGATGCACCTAAGCTTGACTTTGAGGGAAAATCAGAGGAAGCAAACAAGGTTGAAGAAGAAGTAGCGTCAGGATTGACTGAATACCCAGTTATTGGTGCTGAGGATCTTAAAAAATAAATAGCTAAAAAGAGGTTTGAGAATATGTGTTCTCAACCTCTTTTCCTTTGTAGTCATGTTATCAGCTTTTCCCCTATTTTTGGTAAAATAGTATTGAAGAATGGGGCAATAAGGAGGGAAAAAGTATGACTAGGGCAAAAAAATGGAAGATTGCTATCATTGTATTACTTGGACTTGTTGCGACAGTCTTGATAGCCATAGGAGAGGGAAGATTTTGGAAGTATCAAGAGAACTATATTCCAGACGGCACTTATCAGATGATAAAATACGAGGATAAATCGGCATATTCCAATGAATTGATAAATTGGACTGAGCGAGGAGAGAATAATGATAGCTTATATGAGGATTTTATAGTTGTTGAGAATATGAAATCTCAATTTTATTATGTTTTTGTGGGGGATGGGGAACCTTTTGTCTCACCATTTGAGCATGATGAAAAGCTCCCACAGACTTTTGACCCACGTACAGGGACTTTGAAACAGGATCTAACAGTCTCTGAATATGAAGCTCTAGTGATTTCTCATATAGATAAGATTTCTAAAAAGGGAGAGGAGTATTCAAGAGTAAAAGAAGTATCTGTTCAAAGGTGTGTAGACGATTATAAAAAAATGTTGAAGCAAAAAAGAACTTATGAAAAGCGCCCTAATGGTCTCGTTCTGACTGTTTATGCTAATGATGGACATATTGAGTCGCGTAGAACTTTTAAACGATTGAGCTCAGAGGAAGCCAAAGGGGTCAAAAGTGGTTATGATAGGGATTATGAGCATGCCTTGAAGTATTATAATTATTCAAGGCATGATGGGGATTATCTCATCTGGCGTTGAACCACTTACCGAGCAAGCAGCTCTTTTCTATCGAGAATCATAGCCTAATGATTTATTAAAAAACCTTACAGTCTTTATGATAATTGTCAAATACTATTTCACCATTTATTTTGGTACAATAGAACGGTAGACCAATAAAAAAGGAGATTATTATGAACCAGCAAGAGTGGATTGAGTACTTTGAATTAGTCAACGGTCGCAAACCAACTCCCGCAGAGTTAGCTCAAGCTCAAGCAGCAGGCGAGTTTATCCTTGAACGACCTAACCCTAACGTCTTTGGCTCAAATGGACAAGCGACGGAGCAAAGACCAATTAAGCCAGCTGAACCTGTGATAACGATGACACAGCAGCCACAGTTTGCCCAAACAACAGCAACCTTCCAACAAGTCGTACCTACTAAAAAAGGTATGTCTAAGAAAACTAAGATTATTTTGGCATCAGTCTTTGGTTCCTTGGCAGCGATTTTACTTATCGTTGGAGGCTACTCACTATGGCGTTACCAATCAGGTAAGATTGCAGATGGAACATATGAGGTAGTTTCTTTCTCTCGTTATGATGAAGACAAAGATAAAATGGTTGACGGCATAGATGAATACAAGAACGAGGATTTGGAGTTTCAGTCTTTTGTAGTTGTAAAGAATAATCAATCTAGAACCTACAATTTAGTAGAGAGTGACAATAAATCATATGTTAGTTTGATGGACTATGAGATAGATGTTCCTCAGGTATTTGATCCGTGGAATAAAACACAAAGTCAAGTTTTAAATGCGGATCAAGTCGAAGATGTCACAAAAGACTTCATGAAAAAGATGAGAAAAGACTATTCCTTCTATACCAAAGAGGCAGCTGACAAAGTCGTTAAAAAAACAACAAGAGAATATAAAGATACCTTGAAGGAAAAACGTACTTATGTCAAGCATGGTGATGAATACACTCTGACTACTTATGATAAAAAAGGGAAGCTTCAGTCACGTATTACTTATAAACGTATGAGTAAGGGAGACGCTGAGGAGCGCTGGGATGACTATAAGGATGCCATCAAAGATTATAAGAAAGATTTGAAGACTTATAGTGATCAGTATGATGACTTCAAGGATTACTATGATTATGGTTATGGCTACGATTACGGCTATGGCTATGGTAATGACTATGGTGATACCTATGGCGGATATAATGATGGTAAGAATAGTGGATCAAAATCAGATTCAAGCGATAGTAGTAAAAAATCTAGTGATAAAATTTAATCAGCCAATGATGTAAATGAGTAAAGTGGTACAAGAAGGAGAGCCAAAACTCCATCTTGGTACCGCTTTATTTTTATGAAAATAGTCAAATAGCTTTGGAGTATTTTTTCTGGTAGAATGGAAGTATCAATGAAAAAGGGGATTTTTATGAACGAAAAAGAGTGGTTAGATTATTTCGAAACAATCAATAATCGTAAGCCGACAGAGGAAGAAATCCAACAAGCAAAAGCTAATGGGGAATTTATTTCTCAAGAGGCTAAGGACGAGGGTGTTAATCCACAGCAAGCTCAGTTGAGTGACCAAGTGACACAAGCCGTTTCACAAGTTGCTCCTGCTAAGACAGGCTTGTCTAAGAAAGCTAAAATTATTATTGCTTCTGTAGTGGGGGCGATTGTCCTAGTGGCACTTTCATTTGGTGGCTATGCATTTATGCACCTGCAAAGCGGTAAAATACCTGAAGGAACCTATCTACTTGAAACTTATCGCTTTTACCATAAAGATAAGAAGAAAATGGTTGATGGTATGGAATCTTTCAAGGAAAGTGGCCTAGAGGCTCATGATTTTGTTAAAGTCAAAGGTAACAATGTTAAATTTTATTTTTATACCTTAGCTGGCGGGAACAATCTGGTTGACTTTACAGACTATGATACTGACGAAGCATACCGTCCAGATGCTTGGTCTAGAACGCTTAAACCAAACATGTCACTATCTGAATATTCGAAAGTCATTGACCAGGCAGTAGATAATCAATACAAAATAAGTGAATATCGAACTCAGGCTGATAACGATGAAAGTAAAAAGATTTACGTTAAATCCTACAAAGAATCTCTTGAAGAAACCGTTCGATACAAGGTTAAGGGTAATAAATTGATTGTCACTACTTATAATAAGAAAGGCAAACTTACAGAAGAAAGAAGTTTCAAACGCCTATCAGAGGATGACGTGAAGAAATTAGATTATGACTATGAACGTGATGTTAGAGCTGATAAAAAGCGCTTCCAAAACTAGTGATGTTTAAAACCAGCCTAGCTGGTTTTTTTAGTGTCTAAAACGTGCTATAATAAGATGTTATATCATCAGTGTTAGCCCATTTGTTAACACATGAAAGGAAATTAAAATGACAAAAACATTCTACATCACAACACCTATCTACTACCCATCTGGTAAATTGCATATTGGTTCTGCCTATACGACCATTGCTTGTGACGTCTTAGCACGTTACAAACGTATGATGAACTATGATGTCTTCTACCTTACTGGGCTTGATGAACATGGCCAAAAGATTCAACAAAAGGCTGAAGAAGCAGGAATCACACCACAAGAGTATGTGGACGGTATGGCTGTTGGTGTTAAGGACCTCTGGCAACTTTTGGATATCTCATACGATAAATTCATCCGTACGACTGATGATTACCATGAAAAAGTTGTTGCTCAAGTTTTTGAGCGTCTCTTGGAACAAGGAGATATCTATCTTGGTGAATACTCAGGTTGGTACTCAGTTTCTGATGAAGAATTTTTCACTGAAAGTCAGTTGGCAGAAGTTTACCGTGATGAGCAAGGTAATGTCATTGGTGGGGTAGCTCCATCAGGACATGAAGTAGAGTTGGTTTCTGAAGAATCATATTTCTTTAAACTCAGCAACTACGCAGACCGTTTGACTGCCTTCTTTAAAGAACATCCAGAATTTATCCAACCTGATGGTCGTATGAATGAAATGCTTAAAAACTTCATCGAGCCAGGCTTGGAAGACTTGGCCGTGTCACGTACAACCTTTACTTGGGGAGTAAAAGTACCATCAGATCCAAAACATGTGGTTTATGTGTGGATTGATGCCCTTATCAACTATATCACTGCACTAGGTTATGGTCAGGATGAGCATGGTAACTTTGATTTATTCTGGCAAAATGATGAAAACCACGAAATCATCCACATGATTGGTAAGGATATCCTTCGTTTCCACTCAATCTACTGGCCAATCATCCTTATGGCTCTTGATTTGCCATTGCCTACACGTCTTGTTGCCCACGGTTGGTTCGTCATGAAAGACGGTAAGATGTCTAAGTCTAAAGGAAACGTAATCTATCCAGAAATGTTGGTAGAGCGTTTTGGTCTTGATCCACTCCGTTACTACCTCATGCGTAGTCTTCCAGTCGGTTCAGATGGTACCTTCACACCAGAGGACTATGTGGCTCGTATCAACTACGAATTGGCTAACGACCTTGGAAACCTCCTCAACCGTACAGTTGCCATGATTAACAAGTATTTCGGTGGTCAAGTGCCTGCCTATGTTGAGAACGTTACAGACTTTGATGCTGATTTGGCTAAGGTTGTGGCTGAGAATATCGAAGAATTCCACAAACAAATGAATGCTGTAGATTTCCCACGTGCCTTGGACGCTGTTTGGAATATCATTTCACGTACCAATAAGTATATCGATGAAACAGCTCCTTGGGTCCTTGCCAAAGAAGATGGTGACAAGGAACAATTGGCAGCGGTTATGGCTCACTTGGCGGCTAGCCTTCGTGTGGTAGCCCACCTCATCCAACCATTCATGATGACAACTTCAAATGCCATTATGGAACAACTTGGATTGCCAGTAGTATTTGACCTTGAAAATCTTGAACTTTCTGGCTTCCCAGAAAATGTGACAGTCGTTTCAAAAGGAACTCCAATCTTCCCACGTCTGGACATGGACGAAGAGATTGTCTACATCCAATCTCAAATGAACTCAGGCAAACCTCAAGAGAAGGAATGGAACCCAGAAGAGGTCGAACTTAAGTCTGAAAAAGACCAAATTAAATTTGACGACTTTGACAAGGTTGAAATCCGTGTCGCTGAAGTTAAAGAAGTAGAAAAAGTCGAAGGTTCAGACAAATTGCTTCGCTTCCGTCTTGATGCTGGTGACGGTGAAGATCGTCAAATCCTCTCAGGTATCGCTAAATTCTATCCAAACGAACAAGAATTGGTCGGTAAGAAACTTCAAGTCGTGGCTAATCTCAAACCACGTAAGATGATGAAGAAATATGTCAGCCAAGGTATGATTCTTTCCGCAGAACATGACGGCAAACTCACAGTCTTGACAGTAGATCCATCGGTTCCAAACGGAAGTGTGATTGGGTAAAATATCATAAAAAATAGTTTTTCAATTTTTTGAATTGGGAAACTGTTTTTTACTAATCTTCAGTTGTGAGTAAAGCGCTTGAAACAGATCTTTGTTGAGTGCTCGAAAGTTTTGCTTCCTTAAAATCGGAATGATCTACTCTTAAGGAAAGTCTTAAGAGGACCTAGTGTATAAGAAAACGAGTTCAGTCGAACTCGTTTTTTTATACACTATATTTCAATAAATGTTTAATGCGTTCCACACTTTCATCAGGTCCATAAGCATTTGGGTATCGGTCTAGTTTACTGATAGCGTCAAGGTCTACTTGGTCTAGGTGGAAGTCAAAGCTATTAAAGTTTTCCTTCATCCGTTCGATATGGGTACTCTTAGGAATGGTCAAGATGCCTTGTTGGGTTTGCCATCTGAGGATGACCTGGGCAACTGTCTTGCCATGTTTTTCAGCAATAGCAGTTAGAGTTGGGTCCTGAAAAATACTATCCTCTCCTCTATGAAAAGGAGCCCAGGCTTGCGTTAGGGTGCCAAATTCCTTATCAGCTTTCTGGATCAGTTTGTGTTGTTTATAGGGATGCAACTCGATTTGATTGACTGCTGGAATGACAGGTGTCTGCAAGGCAAAATCCGCCAAACGCCCTGTTGAGAAGTTAGAAACACCAATGGCTCTAATAAGTTCTTCATGCTTAAGCTCAATCATAGCACGCCAGGCACCATGTAAGTCGCCAAAAGGTTGATGAATCAAATATAAATCAAGATAGTCAGTATCTAGTTTGCGAAGTGTTTCTTTTAGGGCTAATTTGGTATCTTCGTAGCCTAGCTGGCTAATCCAGGCCTTACTAGTCAGGAAAATATCCTCGCGAGGGATACCAGGTGCCTTAATGGCACGTCCCACGGCTTCCTCATTTCGATAAAGGCTAGCAGTATCAATCAATCGATAGCCTACAGAAAGAGCATCTTCAACGGCTTTTTGACATTCTTTTTGATCGAAAATTTGCCAGACACCAAAACCAAGGACAGGTATTTTGATGCCATTATTAAGTGTTTGAAATTCCATTTTCTTCTCCTTAGTGGTGGGGTAGTAAGCTATCCTGAATTTCCTCGATAAATGCTTGAATAATTGCGGATTGTTTCTGTTTATTATTGGTCACAAAGCCCAAGGTGTGCTTTGGACTGTTCTTCAGTGGAAGTAAAACAATTTGGTCCTTAATGAAACTATTAACAATACCGAGACCAGAAGCGTAACTATCTGAGGCACAGAGCAAATTCATGACACTACCTCGGTCATTACTGTAAATCACTTGTTGGTCAGGCAGAACCTCGAGAGGATCTTCGTCAAAATGGATTCCAGAGCTTTCTTGACGAAAGCGGACCTGTGGGTATCCCTCTAAATCTTTGAGGTTGAGGGATTTTTTGTGAGCTAGAGGATGTTGGCGACCTAAGAAAATCTTAGTTTCAAACTCTCCAAGTGGGGTGAAAGTCAGATCCATGTGTTGAAAACTGCGTTCTAGGATATGGTCGTTGTCTTCATCTAGATAAATAATCCCCAGGTCACTTTCGAAGCTTTCAACGCTTTTGAGAATCTTCCTAGTCGTTGTTTCAATCAGTTGAAATTCTTGATAGTCACTACGAAAACGTTGGGCAATGTGAGCCATGGGAAGTGATAAGAAATCGTAGTGGTGACTGGCAACAGTGAATGATTTCTTGAATGATTTACGGTAGCGTCCCTCTAGGAGATCTAACTCTCCAAGAATACGTTTGGCGTATTTGAGAAAATCATGACCGTCATCAGTTAGTTTGGCTCCTGTATTGGAACGCTCAAAGAGTTGGACTCCAAGTTCTTCCTCTAAATCACGGATGGATGCTGAGAGATTAGGCTGAGTCAAAAAGAGTTTTTTGGCAGCCTTACTAAAAGACCCTGTTTCAGCGATAGTCTGAACATAGCGACATTGTTGAAAATTCATAAGCATTCCCTTTGAAAAATATGATTGTAGGTCATATTATAACAAAATGAGAAGTCTAAAATCAGCAAAATTCTGATAGGAATAGATGAAGACCTGATATGAAATTTCTATGATTAAGTCGTTTTAGAAATAATAATGGAAAGTGAGCTGAGCTCTAAGAAAATAGTTCTGATAAAAGAAAAACTGCATCCACAGGCTAGACACTAAAAATCTAACTTGTAGGATGCAGTTTTAAATATTAGTCATTAAGATATCTAATGGCTTTCAGTTTTTTAGGACGAATGAGGAAGAGCCCTATAGCAATCAGTGGTAACCAAACAATGAAATTCCAGACACTTGTAGCTGGAGCAGCCTGTGTTGATTGTGAGAGAAGTACACTAGCAAAATCAATCAAACAGTGCAGGACAATAGTCCACCACAGGCTACCAGTACGTAAGTAAATAGCCGCATAGAATATACCTATAGCTGTCGCATAATAAACCTGAAACAGAGTAGCATTCAAGGGTTGATGAGTGAGATTTACAAGATGAGCCAACCCAAAGGATAAGGCAGATAGGAGAACGACACCTAAAACCTGTTTTGAAGATTTAACACCATCTTGGAAGGCGATTTTAAGGAAGAGTCCGCGAGAAACATATTCCTCGAAAAAACCAGCCCCTAAGGCAATAGTCAAGGCAGTTCCTATCATGTGAGGTGCCTTAATGATACCAAAAGCACCCGCAGAAAGATAGAAGAAATCTGCTAAAAGAACCAACCAACATACACTTAAGGTTTCAGACCAACTGATCTTTTTAGTTGATTTTATTTTTAATCCTAGTCGCTTATGGACTAGGAAATAGTAGCCACACCCTAGGCCTAGTGTCTTTATGAGAAAGGCTATCTCCTCTGGCAGTGGCTTAAGAAGCAAACGAAGTACAAGGTTCGCTAAAATAATACTAATCCCAAGAAGGATCAGCAATCTCATTTCTTTTTTTGTCATTGAAAAGTCCCCCAACTTTCTTAACATTTTTTTCAAGCATACGACGAAAAACGCTTAAAGTCAAGGTCTTGAAGGTATTTTTTATGTGTTTTTAGTTATGAAGAGGCCAGTTATTGATGACCTGCTTCTAATAGGAAGCCTATTCTATCGTTGAAACAGTTTATTATGAGAAATAAATGAACAGTTATAAGAAAGTATTAAGTAAAAAACTCTGTAAAATCCTTACTAATTACTCTTTATTGTAAAGAAATGATTAAAATATAACAAAAGTGTGTCAAATTTTAAAAACATGTAGCAAATATATAATATTTTTTTCAGAAAACTATTGCCAAATTTTGAAAATCACGGTAGTATATTAAACGGTGAAGAAAATAGGTTAATAAAATGTTAACCAAGAAGGAGAAAGTGTAAATGAAAGTCAATCCATTTAAAACAACATTGTATTCAAGCGTATTGCTTGCAGGGCTCGCGGCTACAAGCGTAGCAGCTGCGGATGAAGCTAAAGATGTAACAACAACTACTGATACTGATGCAACCGTATCAAATACGGCTGCAGAATCAAGTGCTAACCTTGTTAAAACAACAGGTGATGCAGCAGTTGTTACTACAGTACCTGGAACAGAAGAAAAAACTACTACTGAAACAGATACTACTGTAAAAACAACAACTAAAGCTATTGCTGAAGTTTCAAATCCTGACTTCGATAATGCTGTTGAAGCTGCAACAACGACTGCAGCAGCATCAAAAGATTCTGCTGATGTTAAAGCTGTCCAAAATCAAGCAGCTAAAGATGCTCAAGAAGCTTCAAATACAGTTGTTTCTGAAAATAAATTGACTCGTGAAGAAGCTGATGCAGCTCTTACATCTGCTAAAGCAAATGTTGTTGCAACAGGGGGATTCACAGCTACAGAAGAAGCAGGTGTTAAACACACTAGCGTTGAAGCTGCTAACAATGACAATAAAGTTCAAACAACAGCTTTGACAACTGCGGTTTCAGAATATAAACAAAAACTTGCAGATTACAAGACACAATTGGATAAATACTACCAAGACGTTCTTGCTTATGCTGCTTGGGAAAAAGCTTATAAAGAATACACTGGTGGAACAACTGCTCGTCTTTTGACAAAAGGATTGGCTGAAAATGCTACTGGCTTGATCTATAAAACAGAATCTGATGCTACTATGACTGTTGAAAACTCAGCAGGTTCTGTTGACTACTTGGATAAAACAATCCAATCAGGTCACTCAGTAGATGAAATCCTTGAACAATTCAACACATCTCGTTACATTCCAAGTGACTTCAGCGCAGCTAACGGTACACAGTACACTATCAATGCTGACGGTGAATACACTGAAGATGTATGGTTGAAGATGGCTACAGGTCAAACATTGACTGTAACATACAACAACCTAAACGGAACATCATTCAATGGTACTCCAGTTAAGAAAATCGTTGCAACTTACACTTTGGTAGAAACACCAAGTGCAGATGGTTCAGCCATTGTTAAGTTGTACCACGATCCAACTAAGACACTTTTCATTGGTTCACAAACTGACGACACTAACAAAAAACTTCACGTTAAGATGAACTTGAACTTCTTTGATTCTGAGTCATCAGTGACACCACTTGATTTGTCTAAGAACGGATCAGTTTTGAGTATCTCATCACTTAACCACTGGAACACTGAACTTGGAAACCACATTGAAAAAGTTGGTTTGAATGGTAATGAATACGTTCAAATTCCTGGTTCATCTATCATTTTGCATGAAGATGGTTATGCTTATGCAACAAACGATAACGAATTTGTGGCTAACGGTTCACGCTTTAACAGTGACCCAACAGTGGATCCAACAACTGGTGAAGTTACAGATGAAGGTTGGGATGCGATTAACCCAGACGGAACACCTCGTACGAAGAATGCCTACTATGGTGCTGCTGCAACAATCTTCAAGGGTGAACCAATGGACTTCATCGTAAGCGGAAATAACCTTAACGTTCCAACTGCTTACTGGTTCGCAACTAACTCAACAGTAGTTGTTCCTGAATTGCCAGAAGAACCAAACAAACCAGTTCTTCCAAACACTGTTTCAGCAAAAGTTACTTACCACAAAAACTTTGTATCTGTTGAAGAAACAACTGAGAAACCAAAACCTCAAGTACCAACAACTCCAACAGAACCTACACCAGGTAAACCTGTAACACCAACATCAGTACCTGTAAAAGAAGAAGCTCCAGCTCTTCCATCTACTGGTGAAAAATCAACAGCAGCTTCTGCAGCAGCAGGTGCAGCTATGGTGACATCAGCTTTGGCCTTGTTCGGTATTTCAACTTACAAACGTAAACACTAAGATAATACATAAAAAAGCTAGGAAAATTTCCTAGTTTTTTTAGTTTGGAAAAATCAAGTTAACCAGAAACAATAAAGATGAAATTTTCTGACATTTCCTAAAATTACTTGATTTAGACTGAAAAAAGAAAAAATGATATACATTTTCTAATTTTTTCAAAATCGCAAGAAAAGCCTATATTATAAGCTTTTCTCTATAGTTAACTATGTGTAAAATGAGGGTGTAAATATTATTTTCAAAAAATATGAAATAAATTAATTGACAAAAAATTATAATACAGTATAATAGATTGTGTTAGGAAGAGTTTGTTTTTTTGGCAGGGTGACTCCCTAGTCAAAAAGGACTAGCTTAGAATCTGGAATTCTAAGTTATCAAATTCCAATGTTTCATTGTGATGATTTAAAAAAGAGAAGATTTAAACAGCAAAAAATTAGATTAATCGATTTAAAACATCAGCATCATCGTAGCGGGAGCTAGCGGTATTTTTAATCCGTGTAGAGCAAACGACAGATTCAAAAACAGCAGAATTGGTAGAGACTAATCGTCAAAAGCGAAGAGGGAAAGAAAATAAAGCAGTAACTGCTAATATACCTATCAGAAGGTGGACTAAACCTAATGACTGATAGGTGGTATGTTTTGAGAGTGGCGTTTTTAGCCAATACTCTTCTAGGAAATAGTATCTTGTAAGCAGTATGACGTGCTGCGTAAAGAAGCTAGAGGGAAAGTTCTTCAGATTGACTGACTATCAATCACAAGATACTCTTAACTAGAAACCATTTTGGACCAACACGGTTTTGCGTTTGTTGGTATTGAACTGCACCTAGGGAAATGGTGGTTCAATGTTAGTAAATAAAGACTTTAACTTGTAAAAGTCTAAAAATTGTTTTATCTCATTATCAACTCAAGGATTAAGTTTTTAGTGGGATTGCGGAACAAAAGGGTGATAAGCATATTGGGATGATGCTTCAGTGACGGAATTTGACCAGATGTTTGTGAGAGCATCTGTCTATGCTACAATAGCTATTTTTAATGGCTATGTGGGATAGAAACTGTTTTCAAGATCCTGATTCCTAGGAAAATTGGGGGATTTTCCTTGAAGAATTGAGATTTTTGAAAAGAGATCAAATGGACTGAGCGGCACTTGTATCCCAAGGTAAGCAATACACCTATAAACCTAAGTTTCCATACAGCAGGGAGCAAGTTTCAGTTTGAATGGGGGACGCATCTAGAGTAATCTAGATGTTTTTTTATTTTGTGAATTCTTTTACGAATAAGTAAGAGAGTGCACGAAGGAGAGAGTTATGTTAATTGCAAGAAATCAGAAAGGAAATCTCGTTTCAGCTCTAGAAACTAGTTTGAATCGTAAGGATTCTTATTGCTGTCCGGGCTGCCAAGGAGTTGTCCTTCTGAGACAGGGTCAGGTGATGTGTCCACATTTTGCTCATAAGTCTTTGCAAGATTGTCAGTTCTTCTCGGAGAATGAATCTGCCCAACATCTATCGCTTAAGTCAGCTTTATATAAATCCTTGGTTAATCATGGTGAAAGAGTATGGATTGAAAAGGTTTTGCCTGAGATGGGGCAAATTGCAGATTTATTTGTTGGCGATTCCCTAGCTCTGGAAGTCCAGTGTTCTCGTTTATCCCAGCAACGTTTGAGAGAGAGGACACATGCTTATCATCAAGCGGGTTACGAGGTGCGCTGGCTTTTAGGCGAAGACCTTTGGTTGGGTCAGCGTTTAACTGGTTTACAGCGGGACTTTCTCTATTTTACAGCTAAGGTAGGATTTCACCTATGGGAGCTTGATTGGAAGCGTGAGGAAATTAGACTTAAGTATCTTATCTATGAGGATATTTTTGGGAAAGTCTATTATTTAACTAAGGCTTGGCCGTTAACCGAAAATCTCATGACAGTTTTACGTTTTCCTTATCAAGCAGAGCAGGTTGAGACTTATCAAGTAACTCAGCGAAAGAAGGTCTCACAGGTAATTCAACGAGAATTAATGGGGAAAAATCCAAGGTGGATGAGAAGGCAGGAGGAGGCTTATCTTAAGGGAATGAATTTGTTGAGTTTGTCTGATCAGGATTTTTTTCCACAAGTGAGATTTCCCGAATCTAAGCAAGGATTTGTCCAAATCGGACAGTCACTTGAAGGTTTTGAAAAGCTTTTTAAGCAATATTATCGAAAAAGTCATTTTTCTTATCGACAAACTCTCTACCCTCCCACCTTTTATGCTAAAATAGAAAAGAATAGACACAATTAAGGAGAATATTATGTCAGACAATCGTACTCATTTAGAAGAAAAATACACATGGGATTTGACGACCATTTTTGCGACAGATGCAGATTGGGAGACCGAATATGAAAGCACTGTTCAGGATTTGAAGAAGGCTAGTGCTTATGTAGGTCATCTCTTGGATTCTGCTAAGAACTTGCTTGGGGCAACAGAACTTTATATGAGCCTTATGCGTCGCTTGGAGAAAATCTATGTCTATGCGTCAATGAAAAATGACCAAGACACAACAGTAGGTCTGTATCAAGAGTACCAAGCAAAGGCCTCAAACCTTTATTCACAGTTGAGTGAAGCCTTTGCTTACTTTGAGCCTGAATTTATGGCCTTGGATGCTGAAAAGTTAACAGCCTTCAAAGCAGAGGAACCAGAGCTTGGACTTTATGACCACTATTTCGAACGTCTCTTGGCAAACAAGGACCACGTTCTTTCTCAAGAAGCGGAAGAACTCTTGGCAGCAGCCGGTGATATTTTCAACGGTCCAACGGATACCTTTAATGTCTTGGATAATGCTGATATCCTCTTCCCATGGGTATCAGATGGCCAAGGGGATGTGGTTGAGTTGACACATGGTAACTTTATCACCCTCATGGAATCTAAGGACCGTGACATTCGTAAGGGTGCTTATGAAGCGATGTACGGTACTTACGAGCAGTTCCAACATACCTATGCACAAACACTTCAAGGCGTTGTTAAGGTTCACAATTACCAAGCCAAAGTTCGTCACTATAATTCAGCACGTCATGCAGCACTTGCGGCTAACTTTATTCCAGAGAGTGTTTATGACTCACTCTTGGAATCAGTGAACAAGCATTTGCCACTTTTGCACCGTTACCTTAATTTGCGTAAGAAGGTCTTGGGACTTGACGAGCTTAAGATGTATGACGTCTATACACCACTTTCTGAGACTGAAACTGCTCTTACTTATGAAGAATCTCTCAAGAAAGCAGAAGAGGTCTTGGCAATCTTTGGTGAAGAGTATAGTAAAGGGGTTCATGCAGCCTTTACGGAACGTTGGATTGACGTTCACCCTAACAAAGGAAAACGTTCAGGTGCCTACTCAGGTGGTGCCTATGATACCAATGCTTTCATGCTTTTGAACTGGCAAGACACTTTGGACAACCTCTTTACCTTGGTTCACGAGACTGGCCACAGCTTGCACTCAACGTTCACACGTCAGACTCAACCGTATGTTTACGGAGATTACCCAATCTTCTTGGCAGAAATTGCATCTACAACCAATGAAAATATCTTGACAGAAACGCTTCTTAAAGAGGTTAAAGATGACAAGACACGCTTTGCTATTCTTAACCACTATTTGGATGGTTTCAAGGGAACTGTCTTCCGTCAAACACAATTTGCTGAGTTTGAACATGCTATCCATGAGGCAGATGCATCTGGTCAAATCTTGACAGCCGACTTCATGAATAAGCTTTACGCAGATCTCAATGAGAAATACTATAACCTTAAAGCTGAAGATAACTACGAAATTCAGTTTGAGTGGGAACGTATTCCGCATTTCTACATGAATTACTATGTCTACCAATACGCTACAGGGTTTGCAGCAGCAAGCTACTTGGCTGAAAAAATTGTTCACGGTACTGAAGAAGATAAAGAAGCTTACCTTACTTACCTCAAGGCAGGAAGCTCAGATTATCCTTTGGAAGTCATCAAGAAAGCTGGGGTTGATATGACCAATACCGACTACTTGGATGCAGCTTTTAAAGTCTTTGAAGACCGTCTCGTTGAATTGGAAGCCTTGGTTGAAAAAGGTGTTCACCTTTCTTAAAAAGAAGTCACTATAAGAGAGAATCATTCTGAATCAGGATGATTCTTTTTATGTTTAAAAACGAACATTTACTAGAATATAAGTTCTAATTGATATGGAAATATATGGATGAGCATATTTATAGCCCCTAGTTTATATTCATGATTGACTAAAAACCTAACGTTTTACAGTTGATAAGTGAACAATGTTCAGAAATAGAAAATAGGTTTTTGTGAAAACAACCAATCGTTATCTTGTAGCAACGTGTGGTGTCTTACTCCATCTCATGTTGGGGTCTACCTATGCTTGGAGTATCTATCGTAATCCTATTATGGCCCAGACTGGCTGGGATCAGTCCTCAGTTTCATTTGCCTTCTCACTAGCTATCTTTTGTCTTGGTCTTTCTGCAGCCTTCATGGGACGACTGGTTGAAAAATTTGGTCCTAGGGTGACTGGAAGTATGTCGGCTGTTCTCTATGCTGGGGGAAATATTCTGACAGGAGTTGCCATTGCTCATGGAGAGCTGTGGATGCTTTATCTTGGTTATGGTATTCTTGGTGGTCTAGGACTGGGTGTGGGTTATATTACACCTGTTTCAACTATTATTAAGTGGTTTCCTGATAAGCGTGGCCTTGCGACTGGCCTTGCCATTATGGGCTTTGGCTTTGCCTCGCTGCTAACTAGTCCCATTGCTCAATATCTGATTCAGGCACGTGGTGTTGAGCAGACCTTTTATATCTTGGGGGTTGTTTATTTTGTTGTTATGCTTTTTGTCTCACAATTCATTAAACGTCCAAGTGTAGAGGAAGTACAACTGTTGGCCGACAAGAGACCAAACCGTCAAGCTGCTGATTTAAGTAAAGGGGTTACGGCTAATGAGGCCCTGAAATCGTCAACTTTCTACTGGTTATGGCTTATTCTGTTTATCAATATTTCATGTGGCTTAGCCCTTGTCTCTGCTATTTCTCCAATGGCTCAAGATATGGTTGGGATGTCAGCGGAATCAGCGGCGGTTGTTGTAGGTGTTATGGGAATCTTTAATGGTTTTGGTCGCCTTCTGTGGGCAGGCTTGTCGGATTATATTGGGCGTCCGAAGACCTTTATTCTCCTCTTTGTGGTTAATATTGTTATGGCCGTCCTCCTAATTGTCCTGCAAGTGCCACTTGTCTTTGTGGTTGCGATGGCTGTTCTGATGACTTGTTACGGGGCAGGCTTCTCCTTGATTCCTCCCTACCTCAGTGATATCTTTGGGGCAAAGGAGTTGGCTACCCTTCATGGTTATATTCTGACTGCCTGGGCTATGGCAGCCTTAGTGGGGCCGATGCTCTTATCGGTAACTTATGAATTGACAAAATCTTACCAGATGACACTTCTTGTTTTCATCGCTCTTTACATGGTAGCTTTGGTCATTTCCTATCTCGTGAAAAAGAAGGTCATCAGTCAAGTGGCTTAATAATTACGATTTGGTTTATAGATAAGAAATATCTCTAGTACTCGCTAGGGATTTTTTATATAATAAAACACATGGTTAAATCATATAGTAAAAACGCAAATCACAACATGCGACGTCCTGTAGTCAACAAGGATATCGTGGACTACATGCGAACGCATCTTCAGGAAAATAAAGGGCATTTGGCTGAACTGGAGGCCTTTGCTCGTAAGGAAAATATTCCAATTATCCAGCACGAAGTTGTTGCTTATTTCCGATTTTTGTTGCAGACCTTGCAGCCTAAGAAAATCCTTGAGGTAGGAACAGCTATTGGTTTTTCAGCCCTTCTTATGGCTGAGTATGCACCTGATGCTCAGATTACGACGGTTGATCGTAATGAAGAAATGATTGGCTTTGCCAAGGAAAATCTAGCCAAGTATGACAGTCGCAAACAAATTACCTTGGTTGAAGGAGATGCAGCAGAAGTTTTGCAAGATTTGGACACTGATTATGATTTTGTCTTTATGGACTCAGCCAAGTCTAAATATATCGTCTTTCTGCCTGAAATTCTAAAACGTCTCAAGGTAGGTGGTGTCATCGTCTTTGATGATATCTTCCAAGGGGGGGATATTGCCAAAGACATCATGGAGGTTCGTCGTGGTCAGCGTACGATTTACCGTGGCTTGCATCGTCTTTTTGATGCGACCTTAGATAACCCTGGATTGACTGCTAGTTTGGTCCCTATGAGTGACGGACTTCTTATGCTTCGGAAAAATTCTGAAAATATTATCTTGCCAGATTAAGCATTATTTAAGTAAGTGTGGTATAATAACAAAGATATTGACAATTTAAGGAGTAGATAGAATGGCTAAAGAAAATGAAAACCTTGAGTCAACAGAAGAAACTGTTGAAGAGGTTGTAGCAGACAAAGACGCAGAACAAGAGCATCTTGATCGCCAAAAAGAAGAAGAGGAAAGCATCGCCCTCGCCAGTGAAAAAGCGAAAGAAAAAGCTAAACGTGCTAAAACTAAAAAGACACGTGATGCTGGTAAACCAAGCTCAGGTGGTCGCTTCCTTGGGGGTCTTGCCCTTGTAGCTGTTTCAGCTCTCGTTGGTGCAGGTGCTATGTATGTTTCTCTAGGTAACAAAACAACTGAAGAAACAACTTTGGTATCTATGAAAGGTGATACTGTTACTGTTGGTGATGTTTTTGATTCACTTAAAGGTAGCAGCCAAACACAACAAAGTGTTTTGAGTGCAACTTTGCAAAAGGCTCTTGAAAAAGAATATGGTAGCAAGGTCAGCAAAGAAGACGTTGACAAAGCTTATAAGCAAGCTTCAGAACAATACGGAGATCAATTCTCACAAGTACTTGCAGCCTATGGTCAAACAGAAGAGTCATACCGTAATCAAATCCGTACACAAAAATTGGTTGAGTATGCTGTTAACCAAGCCGCACAAAAAGATTTGACGGAAGCAAATTACAAGGCTGCCTATGATAACTACACACCAAATACAGAGGTGCAAGTGGTTTCAACTACTGATAAAGCAGTTGCAGATAAAGTAGACTCTGAAGCTAAGGCAGAAGGAGCAGATTTCTCACAAGTAGCTAAAGATAACAGCTTGGAAGTGACTTCTAAGACAGTTAACTCTGCTTCTCAAGACTTCCCAGCAGATGTTTTGACAGCAGCTTTCAAACAAGATGCTAATGCCGTTTCTGACGTAGTGACTGTTTCAAACAGCTCAACTGGTGCTGCAACTTACTACATCGTCAAAACTGTTTCAAAATCTGAGAAAAATGCAGATTGGAAAAACTATAAGGATGATTTGACTAAGGTCATCATCAATGGTAAGAAATCTGATACTAACTTCACTAACTCAGTGATTGCTAAGGTCCTTAAGAAATATAATGTTAAAGTTGTAGATAAGGCCTTTAGCGCAATTCTTGACCAGTATGTGACTGGTTCTGGAGCTTCATCAAGTTCATCATCAAGCTCTAGCAAATAAATCACAAGATAGAGTTGATAATGCTATTATCAGCTTGACCTAAGACCTAAAACACGTTAAAATGGAGAGTGGCTGAAGGTTCTAATATCATGACATTTTTAGCCTTCCCTTTGAGATTGGTAATCATCGCTTCTGATACAGAAAAATGGCGGTCGTTGCGAGCCATGGACGAATCTGGTTACTTGCTACTCAAAGTTCACAATTAAAGACAAATAAGAATGACAAGTTCATTGAATGAAGGTGGTACCGCGGTTCACGTCGCCCTTCGTTTAGTGGTCTTGTCTTTTATTCTTTGGGTATTTTCTGAATGAAATGTATGACAATATTGGAGGTAGCGTATGAAAACCTATTTTGTCAAACAGAAGTTTCGATTGGGTGGCGAACGCTTTGATATCAAGGATGATCAAGGTAGAGTTGCCTATCAGGTTGAAGGATCCTTTTTCAAGATTCCAAAGACCTTTACAATTTTTGGTGAGGATGGTCGTGAGATTAGTCATATCACCAAGGAGCCGCTTAGTCTCTTGCCTAAGTTTACAGTAGACTTGCAGGATGGTTCGAGTTTTTACATTCGAAAAAAATTAACCCTTCTTCGTGATAAGTATGATGTCGATAATCTTGGCTTGCGAATAGAGGGTAATATTTGGGACTTGGATTTTCAACTACTTAATAGTCAAAATCAGGTAGTTGCTAGGATTCAAAAGGAGCTCTTCCATCTGACATCGACCTATACTGTTACTGTTTATGAAAATACTTACGCCGATTTGGCCATTTCCCTGTGTGTTGCTATTGACTATGTGGAAATGCTCGAGAATAGCTCAAAATAAGAAACATTTATTTAAGGAGAAACAATGAAACAACTTACTTCAGCACAAATTCGTCAAATGTGGCTTGATTTCTGGAAATCAAAAGGTCACGCTGTTGAACCATCAGCTAACTTGGTTCCAGTTAACGATCCAACCCTTCTTTGGATTAACTCAGGGGTTGCCACTTTGAAAAAATACTTTGATGGCTCTGTGATTCCTGAAAATCCACGTATCACCAACTCACAAAAGGCTATCCGTACCAATGATATCGAAAACGTTGGTAAGACAGCTCGTCACCACACAATGTTTGAAATGCTTGGTAACTTCTCAGTTGGGGACTACTTCCGTGATGAAGCTATCGAATGGGGTTATGAGCTTTTGACAAGCCCAGAGTGGTTTGATTTTCCAAAAGACAAACTTTACATGACTTACTATCCAGATGATAAAGATTCATACAACCGTTGGATTGCTTGCGGTGTTGAACCAAGTCATTTGATTCCAATTGAAGATAACTTCTGGGAAATCGGTGCTGGACCTTCAGGACCAGATACTGAAATCTTCTTTGACCGTGGCGAAGACTTTGACCCTGACAATATTGGTATCCGTTTGCTTGAAGAAGATATTGAAAACGACCGTTACATTGAAATTTGGAACATCGTTTTGTCACAATTCAACGCAGATCCAGCTGTTCCACGTTCAGAATATAAAGAACTTCCTAATAAAAACATTGATACGGGCGCAGGTCTTGAACGTCTTGTAGCCGTAATGCAAGGGGCTAAAACAAACTTTGAAACAGACCTCTTCATGCCTATCATTCGTGAAATCGAAAAAATGTCTGGTAAAACTTATGATCCAGATGGTGACACAATGAGCTTCAAGGTCATCGCTGACCACATCCGTTCATTGGCATTTGCCATTGGTGATGGTGCCCTTCCAGGTAATGAAGGTCGTGGTTATGTCCTTCGTCGTCTTCTCCGTCGTGCCGTAATGCACGGCCGTCGTCTCGGCATTTCTGATGCTTTCTTGTACAAACTTGTTCCAACTGTTGGTCAAATTATGGAAAGCTATTACCCAGAAGTTCTTGAGAAGAAAGACTTTATCGAGAAGATTGTTAAACGTGAAGAAGAAACCTTTGCACGTACCATCGATGCAGGTTCAAGCATGCTTGACGAGCTTCTTACTAACCTTAAGAAATCTGGTAAAGATACGCTTGAAGGTAAAGACATCTTTAAACTTTACGATACTTATGGATTCCCAGTGGAATTGACAGAAGAGTTGGCTGAAGATGAAGGCTTCAAGATTGATCATGAAGGTTTCAAAGCTGCCATGAAAGAACAACAAGACCGTGCGCGTGCTAGCGTCGTCAAAGGTGGTTCTATGGGTATGCAAAATGAAACCCTCGCTAACATCACTGAACCATCTGAGTTCTTGTATGAAGCGGAAACTGCTGAAAGCCGTTTGAGCGTCCTCGTTGCTGATGATGCTCGTCATGATAGTGTTAACTCTGGTCAAGCCCTCCTTGTCTTTGAACAAACACCATTCTACGCTGAAATGGGTGGACAAGTAGCAGACCACGGTACAATCTCAGATGCAGCTGGTACAGTCGTTGCGCGTGTGGTTGACGTTCAACGTGCACCAAATGGACAAGCCCTTCACACTGTTGAAGTTGAAGGTGAACTTGTTGTAGGAGCTAACTACAAACTTGAAATTGACCACACACGTCGTCACCGTGTCATGAAGAACCACACAGCGACTCACCTCTTGCACGCTGCCCTTCATAACATCGTCGGTGATCATGCTGTTCAAGCCGGTTCTCTTAACGAACAAGAATTCTTGCGTTTCGACTTCACTCACTTTGAGGCTGTAACTCCAGAAGAATTGCGTGCTATCGAAGAACAAGTCAACGAAGAAATCTGGAAAGCTACTCCAGTAACAACTATTGAAACAGACATTGACACTGCTAAATCAATGGGAGCTATGGCCCTCTTTGGTGAAAAATATGGTAAGAATGTTCGTGTCGTTTCAATCGGTGATTACTCTGTTGAGCTTTGTGGTGGTACGCACGTTGCCAACACTGCTGAAATCGGTATGTTCAAGATTGTCAAAGAAGAGGGTATCGGTTCAGGAACACGCCGTATCTTGGCAGTGACATCACGTGAAGCTTACCTTGCTTACCGTGAAGAAGAAGATGCCCTCAAAGCAATCGCAGCAACACTTAAAGCACCACAATTGAAAGAAGTGCCTAACAAGGTTGCTAGCCTTCAAGAGCAATTGCATGCCCTTCAAAAAGAAAATGCAGCGCTTAAAGAAAAGGCAGCTGCAGCTGCAGCTGGTGACGTCTTCAAAGATGTTAAAGAAGCTAACGGTGTTCGTTACATTGCTAGCCAAGTAGAAGTTTCTGATGCAGGTGCCCTTCGTACCTTTGCGGACCAATGGAAACAAGCAGACTACTCTGATGTCCTTGTCCTTGCAGCTCACATTGGCGAAAAAGTTAATGTCCTCGTAGCAAGCAAGTCTAAAGATGTTCACGCAGGTAATGTTATCAAGGTTCTCGCACCAATCGTATCAGGTCGTGGTGGTGGTAAACCAGATATGGCCATGGCCGGTGGTAGCGATGCCAATGGTATCCAAGATCTTCTTTCAGCAGTAGCAGAACAGCTCTAAGATGTGATACAATAAAAGTAACTTGAAAAGGTAGGATGAAAATCCTATCTTTTTTCTTTGTAAGTGGTATTGAAAGTAATGATTATTTTCGTTTCATAATTGAAATAGTGAATACTGAGTGGTATACTATTACAAATCATAAAAATTATAATAGTTTCAAGTAAAAGGGAGCTAGCGATGTTTGGACAAGACTTTGGTCATCGGTTAAGAGAGTTGAGATTAGCAAAAGGACTCACTAAAGAAAAATTTTGTGAAGGGGATGAGGTTTTATCAGTACGACAATTGACACGTATAGAAACAGGGAAGTCTCAACCTAAACTAGAAACCTTAGAGCACTTGGCAAGACGTCTGAATATATCTTTATCGGAATTGCTTGGAGAGAGAGCTATAGGCTCAAAGTTGCCGGTAGAATACCTCAATCTCAAATATCAATTGATGCATGCGACTAGTCTAGATAAGCCAAATAACCTAATGAAACTAGACGAAAAGCTGGGTAAAATTATTGATATCTATTATGATGATTTGCCAGTTGATGAACAGAGGGTAGTTGATATCTTACAGTCAAAACTTTACTCATATACTTCAAAGACACACCAAAAATTTGGCATGAGCATATTGGAGAAGAGTTTACCATCATTATGTGAGAAAAGGGTATACGGTATCAATGACCTACTACTTATAGAACTATATCAAATCTCGTTAGGAGATGGTGATAGCATGCGGTCAGATGGGTTTAGTGAAGGGACTTTTTATACCATTTGTAGAAATCTAATAAATAGTTATGATAATATTCCCACGGAGTATTTATTTTTACTTAGGGATGCCTTATTAATGGTTCCAATAGTTGAATATGAACGAAAAAAGTTTCATTTATCGGAAGTAGCATTCAATCAACTGCATCACATTATGGAGGAAACTCAAGATTATCAGAAAAAACCAATTTTGAGAATGCTAGAGGGACAATATCTATATGTTGTAAAGAATGATATTTTTGAGGCTAAAAAGGCCTATCAAGAAGGGATAATCTTGGCTAGATTATTAGGAGATACCTCTTTAGCAGATATCATATCAGAGAAAATGAGAGATGCCATGAAAGAATAGAGCAGGACATACGTGTCCTGTTCTTTTTTTCTAATATGCAGTATATTATATCCATAAGAAGAACTAAAGAATATAACTTATTTCATCGAGATTTTTGAAAATGACACAGTCTAAAATAGAGTATTAAGGAGAATTATTATGAAACCTGCTACAAAACGTTTCACAACTTTAACTGCACTTGCTTTGACTTCCGTTCTATTACTTGGTGCATGTGGTAATAACAAGAAGGAAGCTACATTAACATCGAGCTCTAGTAAGGTTAGTCAGAAAGTGAAATCGACAAAACCATCTTCAAAAGAAAAAACTAAGAAGTCTGAGCAAAAGACAAAATCTTCTAGTTCAGAAGAGGTCTCAAAAGCAACCTCTGGAGAAACGGCTTCACAACCATCAGCCGGAAATGTTTCTGGATCTACTCAACAAGAAGTTGCTCCAACAAATCCTAGTGAAGAAACAGCTGAAGTAAATCAAGGAACTACGACAGAACAACCAGCTGCTTCGGCGGAACAAACACCAGCTACCACAGTAGTTGATGCTACGGCAATGGCTAATGGTGATTTCTCTAGTGTTGCTGGTACTTATCAAAATGACTTAGGGGACACAATTACAGTATCCCCATCCGGTAGTGTAACCCGTGTTGGTGCTGAAAGTGGTTATAGTGATACAAGTAGTCAGCTATTTAATGGTTTTGCTCAAGATGGCGGTTATGTAGCAGGTTTTGCTCATAATGATGGACCAACCAGTGACCCAATTTTCTTTGATAGTAACGGACAGATTCGTTTCGGTTCTGATGCGATATATGGTCGGATGCATGTTTACAATAAATTAGATTAATGGTATTGTCTCTCAGTACTTAAGAAAAGGAAATCACAAGTAGTAGAAGGAGCACACTTTAAAAATGTCTCAAAAAGAACAAGGAGAAGTAAGAAGTACTAGTGGTACCTTAAAGGGTATCTATCACTATTTGAATTCTCCCAGTCCTCATTTGTTTCCGTTTGTCTTTATTAGTAACGTAACAGATAGCTTTCAGATGTTTCGCGTGTGTAAGAATGGTGAGCCAATTGCCTTTCCTGTACTTCTACCAAATCAGTATAAAATTGTTTACATTAAGGACTTTCAAAATGTTAGCTCCTGTGATGAGATTACAGTGACTGAACATTTAGAAGAATACATTTATGATGAATCAGACTTAGACTAGATTGATACCTATAGTCAAATCAACTCAGAATGAATTAATTAATCTATTCAGATTTGCTTAATGTGTCAAGGAATTAGATGTAGCAAAAGCCCTCAGGTAGTTCTTGGGGTTTTTCTTAATTATAGTTATTTGAAAGAATTAGATATCAATTTTCTACAAAATAAAGTTTAGTAACAATATTGAAATAATTGTAAAAAATATTTCAAAGGGGTATAATAGAAATGTGAAAACGGTTCCAAGTTTTATCAAACAGCCTAGAAAGTGAGAGTGATCAAAATGAGAAAGGCATATGTTGTTAAGGAACGTCAACGTTACTCAATTCGTAAATATTCTTTTGGAGCTGCATCAGTCTTGATTGGTGCGAGCTTGATGCTTGGTGGACATGCTTTGGCTCAGGAACAAGCCAACAGCACAAGTACCAGCAAGGACTATGAAGTTTTTGTAAATAATTCTGAACCACTTCAAATCGACCAGGCAACTTCAGAAGCTGTTACCGATGTCCTCAATCAACCAGCTTCAAGATCTGAAGCGCCAAGACCTAAGCTTGCTAGCAGTGAGGTTGCCTCTTCTGAAGCTAATAGTGTAGTGGCTAGCGAGGCTGCTTCTTTGGAAGTACCGGCAGAGGTTGCTCATTCTGCATCTGCTGTTGCTACTGTTTCTAGATCAGAAGTGGCTAGCCCACGTTCTGAAGTGTCATCAGTAGCTAGCTCTGAAGTAGCAAGTGAGACTAACCGTTCAGCAACTTCAGAAGTAGCAGAAGCTAGAGTTACTGACCGTGAAGCTGTGGATACTCCTCAACCTGGTGTGGATGGTCCAGTGACTGCTGATGGTTCTCTTGATATTCCATCAAACGGTACCTATTATTTCCGTCGCACAACTGAAATTCGTACAGCGCCTATCATGGATATCAAACCTACCTTTGTCTTTAGTGCGGGCGACCATGTTATCTATGATAAGGTCTTGAAGAGAGACAATCATCAATGGATTTCTTACATTGGCTACGACTATGAACGCTACTACGCTGATATCGCAGCATTGAAGGCTGAAGACACTAGTAGCAACTCTGAAGCGACTAGAGATGAAACCATCCCTGAACGTGGTACTTATTACTTCACTAAACCTGCAGATGTGAAGAATCAACCTAGCTTGACTGCCAAGACTGAGTTCAATTTTGATCCGGGCATGTCAGTCAACTATGATAGATCTTTGCTTGCTGACAACCACCGTTGGATTTCTTATGTGTCATACAATGGTACTCGTCGTTACGTCGACCTAGGTGCTGCTGCAGAGGCTGTAGCTAAACCAAGAGGCGATATCGCTATTGAAAGTCATGACAATGGTGACTTTAGTGTAGTTATCAGTAATGTTTCAGATCAAAACGGTGTCCTCGGGGTATCTGTTCCAATCTGGTCTGAAAAGAATGGACAAGATGATATCATCTGGTACAATGCGACTCGTCTTAACAACGGTAACTACAAGGTTAACGTCAGTCTAACTGACCACAAGAATGAACGTGGTCTCTACAATGTTCATCTTTACTATGTTGAAACTAATGGTAAATTAGTTGGTGTGGGTGGCACAACTTACACAGTTCCTGCTAAGGTTGAAGAAGCTCATACAACTACTAGCTATAGCCTTCCTGATGCAGGAACTTACACCTTCAAAGAACGCTCTAGCATTAAGGCAGAACCTCGTGTGGCAAGTCCAGAGTTAGCCTACTACGATGCTGGTATGTCAGTTAACTACGACAAGATTGTCAGTGGTGATGGTTATCAATGGCTTTCTTACCTCAGCTACAATGGCAACCGCCGTTATGTAGTTGTGGCAAAACTTACTCAACAAGAAAGCAAACCAAGTGGCACTATCAATATTGAAAACCTATCTAACCTCGGTTTCGATGTTCATATCACCAATGTTTCTGGTGGTGACAAGGCTATCCAAGGCGTGAGTGTTCCAGTTTGGACATCCAAAGATGGTCAAGATGATCTTGTATGGCACCAAGCTAGCAGACAAAGTGATGGTAGCTATAAGGTTCGTATCAACGTTAGTGACCATAAGGCTGAAGCAGGTGAATACATTGTCCATCTCTATTATGTTCAAGACGGTAAGATGGTAGGAATCGGAGGTACTAGCACAACTGTTCCAGTTCAAAATGCAACCCGCCACAACCTTCCAGCTTCAGGTTCATATACCTTTACCGCTCGTACTGGCATCAAGACTCAACCTTTGGTAGCCAACCCAGATGTTAGCTATTACGATTCAGGCATGTCAGTCAACTATGATAAGGTTGTCAATAATGATGGCTATACATGGCTTTCTTACCTCAGCTATTCAGGACATCGTTTCTATGTGGCTATCACACCAACGAGTGTGACTAAACCTGTAGAACAACCTGTTCAATCAAGCACACCATCATCTGGTACCTATACTTTCAAAGAACGCTCTAGCATTAAAGCAGAACCAAGTGTAGATAGTCCAGAGTTGGCCTACTATGATGCTGGTATGTCTGTTAACTATGACAGATTGGTGACTGCAGATGGTCATACATGGCTCTCTTATGTTAGCCATGGAGGTAACCGACGTTATGTTGCTATTGATGGTAAGGCAACAGCAGTTGCTCAACCAGCAAGTCCAAGCCTAGCTGCAACTGGTACTTATACCTTTACCAAACCTAGTTCTATCAAAGCTCAACCAAGTGTAGCAAGTCCAGAGTTAGCCTACTATGATAAAGGCATGTCCGTTCGCTATGACAAGGTTCTAACAGCTGATGGACACACCTGGTTGTCTTATGTAACCTATAGCGGTGCAAGACGCTATGTAGATATTTCTTAAGAGTTTTAACATCACTCTCTTTTGAGGGTGGTGTTTTTTAGTTTCAAGAGTTGAATCAATATATTGTTTAATATGTTTTAGAAACATTTGCTGTAAATTAGCGAAAGTTGTAAAATCAAGGTGAAAGTATAGGATTCGTTCTATGAGTAACTAGCATCTTAAGTTATAGAATAAGGATGTTGTAATTAGAGGTGTTCAATTATGTTAGATATTTTTGTTTTAGAAGAAGATTATTTTCAACAAGCTCGTCTTAAGGATGCTATCCACAAGTCTAAACAAATATATATTTTAAGAATTGGGAAGGTCGATTTATACGATAAACCCAATCAATTATTAGAGTGTATTACGGAAAGGGGTTCGCACTTACTGTTTTTTCTAGATATTGCAACTGATAGTGATATCGAAGGGGGAATATTGGTTGCTCAACAGATACGTGAGCGAGATCCTTATGCTAGTATTGTTTTCATCACAGCACATCCCGAACTCCTACCATCAACCTTTCAGTATCGCTTAGCTGCACTTGATTTTATTGACAAGAATTTGCCTGATATTGAATATGAAGATAGGATTATTTCTGATATTGGATTAGCACTTTCTAAAAATGGTCTGAGCCGAATAGAGTGTGCTTTTACTATAGATACAAAGAATGCAACTATACAAGTTCCTTTTCATAAGATTCTCTATTTTGAAACATCTCCAACAGTTCATAAGGTGATTCTTCATACAACAGAAGAGCAAATTGAGTTCTATGGTCAATTGTCAAAAATTGTGAAACAAGATTGCAGACTGTATAAATGCCATAAATCATTTGTTGTAAATCCCGAAAACATTGTGAGATTGGACAAAGAGTTAGGTATTATTTATTTTGAAAACGGAGAGTCATGCTTGGTTTCAAAAGCTAAACAAAAAGAGATTGTTGCTAAGATGCTTGTTCCAAAACCCATGGCAGTTTGATGTATATAGTATTTTTATTTTAAAATGTTATTTTCTGATTACGACGAAAAAACGACTGTTTATGACTTCAATGAAAAATTTAGCTGTTTTTGTATTATAATAACCTAGTAAATTATCAGAAAAGGAATCTCACTCATGAAAAATACAAGTAAACTCATTGGTATCGTGTCAGCTCTTATTGTAGTTATCCTCGCTGTCTTCTTAGTGACTAAGTTTAATAGTCATGAGTCAGCGCGTGTTAGCACAAGTGGTAGCCCAGCCAAGACGGTCAAGAAATCATCTTCAAGCTCAAGTAAAGCTGTTAAGAAGGATAAGAAATCAACTCAATCATCATCTTCGGCAGTTTCAAATGAAGAAAATGACAATCAGGCTTCAGCAGTATCACCTAAAGCTTCTTCTCAAGAACAAGCTCAAGCAGGCGCTACGCAAGGTAGTAAAGTGGCTGAAGCAACAGCTGGAACAGATAATGTTACATCTGAGAAGAACACAAATAACGGTCAATCATCGCTTGACTTTGGTGCCCTTGACAATGGTGATATTAGCTCTCTTGTGGGAACTTGGACTAACGCGAATGGTGAATCAGTTACAATTAATGCTGATGGTACAATTATTAAAAACTCAACAGGTTATACTGCTCAATTGAAGCCTCAAAGAGTTTCAGACAATATTTTTTATGCAGGAGTATTCTCAGATACAAGCTCAGCTGCATTGAGAGCGATTTCTGGAGGTAGTAACGGCTCTGATTACCTTGTTATTGGTCAAGACCAAACTGCTGAAGGTTCCCCTTATTATCGTAACTAGTACGAAAAAAGATTGCTATTTATGAACTGCACCCCAAAAGTTAGACAGATAAAATCTAACTTTGTACTGACCCCAAAAAGTTAGACAAATAATTTAAGCAAAGGATTTAGTTCTGTATTGCACAGGACTAAGTCCTTTT